>CAZBDD010000210.1:0-3769 GCA_964490475.1 uncultured Desulfovibrionaceae bacterium | reverse complement strand
TTAGCCGTAAGTTACAGCAAGATGCTGAGTTCTTACAACAGCATCCATGGACAAAACTGCTCCCTGTACTTCCAAAAGCAGAGATGGTCTGGGATGGGCAAAAAAGAGTAGATGGTAAGTAGTTACTACTGAGTAATTGTTTCCTGAAAGGGGGAGAAGATGTTATAATCTCCTCCCCCTATTCACAATCTTTGCATAATAAATTATGCAAAGATGTTATTTATTGATACTGCCGCAATACTTTTTCTGACCACGCTTGCCTATGCACTTCTTTTTCTCCTTCAAAGGCTACTTGTTCGGCTTCTATATAAAAAGCTTCTTTATCAGAACGTACATTTTGCGTGCTAAGCACCTTATAAGACCAGTGGCCTCGTGATACCGTATGCTCCCAAGAGGTAAACATTTCTGCCGAAGTAGGGTCATCAGGAAGAATGCTATATTTTTCTATAGCTATTTGATCCACATGCAAACCATGGGCGCTGTAGCACAAGGTGCCAAAATCATCATAGATTTCTGTAGTCACACGACCAGTATAGGCATCTTCCGTGGTTACGCGTGTGCTTTTTCCGGCTCGCACTTCTTCTAAGGCAATGGGCTGAGCGCTTTGTGGCTTTTTAAACAGTTCTTGAGTCACCTTCGTCGCATCATTGTGACAAGGCACAGTAAGAACAGCAGAATCCAAACGCATAGTAAGCGACGTACGTTCTGGACTAGGCCACATAATAGGCCAATATGTATCAGAAATAGATAAACTAAGACAATGCCCTGCTGGCACAATGTAGGCCACATCGTCAAGCTTCACAGTAATATCATAGAACTTACCCGGTTCTAAATATTCGGGCTCTTCCATGCTATCCCGCATGCAGAGATTTTGCACAGTATAGGTAATGCGTGAACGTTCGCCACTGGGGAAAACGTCATTCAGGCGCAAAGACCATTTGCTTACAGGCTTGTCCGAAGCGATTTGGCAGCGAAATGTAGCAGCGCCAAGTATATGAAGATCTTCTTGTAAAGGGGCTGAGGTAAACACAGTGGAATACATATCATCTTTACGTTGATCTGTAGGAAACTCAGGCCCCAGCCAGATAATACAAAATTCTCCGGAAGCGGCACCCACATTTTCCGGCGCATTAATGCACACAGTAGCGCCATTATTATTTGCTTTATCCTGTGTCAAAGTAGCGCCTTGAATATGAAAATCTTTTAAGGCAACATTGGGGCTTGGCCACTGCTTTTCTTGTATCCAGTAGCCATCCCGCTTGGCATAGCTCGCGGCGGGAGGCATGGATTCTTGCATATAAAAAGTAGCAAGAGGTTCATCCATAATGCCATTTTGCACGCCTTTAAGCCAATAATCCCACCAACGTAAAGCTTCTTGTAAAAAGCCTATGGCTGGATCTGGTATGGCAAAATGGGGATATTTATGCGCCCACGGCCCTACCAACGCTTTTTTGGGAGCTGAGATATTTTCCAACATGCGCATGAGGGCTGTGTGGTAAGAATCCCACCAACCACCTACCAAGTAAACGGCAGCTTCAATGGAGCTATAATCTTCACTAATGGATGCATGCTTCCAATAATCATCTTTCTTATAATGTTCAAGCCAAGTTTTGCAATGTAAAGGCATATTTTGCAAACGTTGCATCCACATTTCATGCCACGCATCGCCTACTAAGGCAGGGTCAGGGGCATAGGCAGAATAGCTTTGCATTACCGCCGCCCAGCCAATATTTTCCGAAAGTAAAGCACCATTATGATAGTGTATATCATCACAGTATCTATCATCAGTGGAACATAAAGACATGATGGCTTTTAAAGCTTTAGGACGCAAGGCTGCCACTTGTAAGGCATTGAAGCCCCCCCATGAAATACCCCACATGCCCACATTACCATCACACCAGTCTTGCTGGGTAATCCAGTCAATAACTTCCAAGCCGTCGGCCTGCTCTTGAGGGTCATACTCTTCCAGCATAAGCCCTTGAGATTCTCCGTAGCCCCGTATATCCACACGCACGCACACATAACCATGTCCGGCAAGATAGGGGTGCGAAAGCTCATCTCGTGCCGCCGTACCATCACGTTTACGATAAGGAAGGTATTCTAAGATGGCAGGATATTTTTGCCCTTGAGTGTCTGGTAACCAAATACGGGCAGCCAATTGCACCCCATCAGACAAAGGAATATAAATATTTTCAATTTCTCGAACCTTTAAAGGAAATTCATGCACTACTTCTGTGCGATCAATTGCTGTTACGAGGGCCATATATACTCCTTAGGCGTTTTTTGCTTGTTCTTGTTGTTCTAAAGCGGCTGCTTCTGCTGCATAGTTTCGCACCACACAATCCTTGAGGATGCGTGGATCGTTAGCTAATTTTATGGCAGAAAGAGACATAAGAGCTAAGACGACAATGGCGAACATACCACCCAAGTTTGCTACCATTTTAATGCCATTAATACCGGCAAAGGTAATCATAGTCCAAGAAATAAAGGCTACAAAAGTTCCCCACATAATAATAAGGAATTTATTGGCATGTACATTGTCTGCCGAAAGCCCTTTGGTACAAATTTGAGACATGACCAAAGAATTTGAGTGCGCCGTAGTTACAAAGGAAATAAAAGCCACAAAAAGCATAACCCCAGCCAAAGTAGTAGACATGGGCAAGCGATCAAAAATGTTATACAATACGTGCTCTATGCCTTTATCTTCTAATATTTTAAACAAAGCGCCTTTGGAATCTAAATCCCAACGAATGGCAGTACCGCCAAAAATCCACATCCAAATAATAGTAAAGGTGGCAGGTAAAAGCATGGTCATGTTCATTAAGTCTCGAACCGTATAGCCACGGGCTATGTAGCCTAGGAATAAGGCAGATAAAGGCGCCCAAGCCATCCATACTGCCCAATAGTACAGGCTCCACCACTTAGGCCACTGATCACCAGAGGCGGCGCCAGTAAAGGTTAAGGAACCCAAGAAATTTTGCAAGTAGGCTCCCAAAGCTTCAATGCCTAGTGCCACTTGGAATAACGTAGGCCCTGCGACCAGCATTAACAAAGCTATACCCATAAGGCCTATGGTGTTCCACTTAGCCAAAAAGGTAATACCTTTATGTAAGCCTGTAATGGCGGAAATAGTAAATGTAGCGGTAACAATGGCGATAGTAATACCTGTAGTGATACTATTCACAGGCACATTAAAAAAGTAGCTAAGCCCCCCCATAAGAATAAGTATACTAGTACCCATGGTAGAAGCCATACCAAAGATAAGGGTAAAAAGACACATAGAATCTATAAGCTGGGAACCTATGGAGCCAATTTTGATATTACCCAAAGCAGGTTGCACCGTGGAGGTGAGAGAATATGTTTTTTTCAGGTTAAAGAAAACTAAAGCAAAACATACTGAAGGCACAGCATAAAGGGCGTAAGGGGCGTATGTCCAGTGGGCCAATACTGTGGACAAGGAGAATAAAGCGGCTTCAGCAGATCCGGCAACAATACCTAAAGATTCAGGTGGCTGGCGCAGGTGGTAGAGAGGTTCTGCCGTAGACCAAAAGAACACTCCGGCGGACAGAGTGGTAGATACAGTGATGGTCAACCATTTCCATTTGCTCAACATGGGTTTAGCGTCCAACCCACCAATACGCACACTTCCAACCTTAGAACAGTACAAGTATATGGCGATAAGCGTTACCAAAAAAATCAGTAGGGAAAAAAGCCAAGCAAAATTTTGCATAATCACATTATTTACAGCTGTAGCTCCCTTAGCAAATGT
>CAZBDD010000209.1:0-3774 GCA_964490475.1 uncultured Desulfovibrionaceae bacterium | reverse complement strand
TTTTTTTCGGTTGGAATTTGAGCCGTAATTTGTGTAGATTTACTGGCACAACCGACGCTTAGCAAAATAAGGCCGCACAAAGAAACATGACATAATGATGTAAGTATTTTTTTCATAGCGCAAAACGTAAACGCAATGATAAGTTTTGTCAAGATGGCTTTTCCATAATTTTATTTTTTTACTCCACAGTAAGACCCGCTATGTGACCACTCGCAAAAGCCCAGTGTAAATTATATCCGCCAAGTTGCCCTGTAATATCAAGAGTTTCACCCACTATATAAAGTTTTTTTTGCAACAAACTTTCCATGCTCCACGGGTTAATTTCTTTCGTTAAAATCCCTCCTGCTGCCGCTTCAGCCCTATGCATACCCCCTTTTGCCTCAGGGATAACACTAAAATTATGTATGGCATTATGCACTTCATTACGTGCTTTACGAGAAAGTTCTGCAATTTTTCTTCGCGCCCATAAAGTGGGTAATATAGCATCCGCTAAACGTTGCGGTATATGTTTACTTAAAAGGTTGCGAACAAACAGCTTTCCACATTCCGGGGCATCTAAAAAATCTTCAAAATGCATATGCGGCAAAAAATTAATATCTATTTTTTGCCCTTGTTGCCAATAACAAGAAGCCTGTAGTACGGCAGGGCCGCTAATGCCAGCATGTGTAAATAACAAAGCTTCACTATATACGCGGTCTGCTACTTTTATAGTTACAGGCAATGCAATACCGCTTAAGCCCAGAAGAGGATTCTCTTTAGCTAAGTGCAACGATGTTAAAACTGGAGAAAAAGTTTTTGCTTTATGTCCCCATTGTTGCGCTAACTGCATGCCAAATGAACTTGCCCCCACCTTTTCCCAAGCAGGAGATCCCAAAGCAAGGACTAAATTTTCCCCATAAAATTGTTGTATCTCCCCTGTTTTTGTTTTTGTAGTTAGACTGAAAAGATTTTGATTATATGCAACCTTCTGTACGCTATGAGAAAAAATAAAATCACAACCCAATGTCTCACAATCATACATAAAGGCATCAACAATTTTTTGCGCCGATTGCAAGCCAAAAAGCTGGCCATGTTCTCGTTCTTCCCAAGAAAGATTATGACTTACCAAATAGTCTAGTAAGTTTTTAGGTGTAAATGCTTCCAGTGCAGGCTCAGCAAAGGTGACATCCTCACCGTAATAAAACGCTGTGCCCATGTGTAAATTAGTAAAGTTTGCTTTTCCCCCACCACTAATACATATTTTTTTGCCAGCGCATGCGTTATGATCCAGAATAAGCACTTTTAAGCCTCGTCTTGCTGCTGTCAATGCACATTGCAAACCAGAAGCACCAGCCCCTAAAATAATAACAGTATATGTGTTGTTTTCGATAGTATTTTTCATATAAATAAGTATACCTAAGCGTATACAGTCTGCCAAGAAAAAAAGGAAATAAAGATTTTTATGCATAAAGATAAAATTAAAAAAAATATAATTTAGTATGTTATTAAGCATACTTTTATTCCATGCTCTAAAATATGCTAGAGTATAAATTTATAAGAAAAGTATAAACAAAACTTGACATTCCTCCCTAAATCAAGGCAATATATTTTTGCTTAAGGAGTTTTGCATTTTGCACAACATCCTCCCATTATTATATAAACTTGGAGGCTTCTATGGCGTCCCAATATCGTTTGGTAACACGCAGTGATTTTGATGGCTTAGTATGTGCCGTTTTACTTAAGCAAATAGGCCTTGTAGGGGACATCCTCTTTGTTCACCCTAAGGATGTTCAAGACGGGCGTATTGAGTTAGGAAGTTCAGATATTACTACAAATCTCCCCTATAGCCCTTATGTACACATTTGTTTTGACCATCACCTTTCCGAGACCATGCGCTCAAAACAAGGGGCTAGCAATCATATTATCAATGCAAAAGCACCTTCTGCTGCTCGTGTAGTGTATGATCACTTTGGCGGCAAAGAACGCTTCACAAATATTTCTGATGATATGATGGAAGCTGTTGATAAATCCGATGCAGCGCAGTTGACCATGGATGATATTATTAATCCAAAAAATTGGATTTTACTTAACTACATCATGGACCCACGCACCGGCCTTGGACGTTTTAGAGAATTTCGCATCAGCAACTATGAACTTATGATGAAGCTTATTGATTTATGTACAGAGCTTAGCATTGAAGAAATCATGGAAGACCCTGATGTAAGAGAGCGCACAGATTTATATAACGAACACAAAGAAAAGTCTGAAGCTCAACTGAAAGAATGCTCTAAAATTTATGGAAACCTCATTGAATTAGACTTACGTGAAGTTGAAACCATTTGGACAACAAATCGTTTCATGCTTTATGCTCTTTTCCCTCAGTGTACCATTTCAGTGCATATCTTATGGGGTCTACATAAGAAAAATGTTGTTTTTGCAGTAGGTAAATCCATTGTAAATCGTTCTTCCGCCATTAATATTGGTGAAATTATGCTTAGCTATGGTGGTGGCGGCCATTTAAATGCCGGCACATGTCAAATTCCTATTGAAGAAGCAGATCAAGTGCACTTGGAAATTCGTCAAAAGCTTCAAGACTAGCTTTAAGTTCGACCTTACAATACCCCAGTTTTCTGGGGTTTTTTTATTAGAATCTTTCTTATTGACAATTATTATCATTCCTATTAGATTTTCTTATAAAATTTATACATCATATATTGTCATATAAAACACATGCAACAATCTATAAAGTTTTATAAGGATTTTTCTTGATATACAAGGAGGACTTATGGAAAAACGTGAACTTGTCATTATAGGTGCGGGTCCTGCTGGACTCACTGCAGCCATTTACGCTAAACGTGCCGGACTAGACGTACTCGTCTTAGAAAAAGGTCGCCCCGGCGGGCAAATTTTATTGACCAATGAAATTGAAAATTGGCCGGGTACCATTCATTCTTCAGGAGAAGACTTGTCTGAAAACTTTAGAAAACATGCTGAAAGCTTAAAAGCAGAATTTCGTACAAGTCATGTAAAAAGCATTGAAATACGAGATGGAAAAAAAATTGTCATAACGCAAGATGGAGAATTAGAAGCCGGAGCTTTAATTTTAGCCACCGGAGCACATTTTCGCCCCCTTGGTTGTAAAGGAGAACAAGAATATGTGGGCAAAGGCGTCAGCTACTGCGCTGTGTGCGATGCCAATATGTTTGAAGAATTGGAAGTTGCCGTGGTAGGTGGCGGAAATACCGCAGTTGAAGAAGCAGGCTACTTGACCAGATTTGCTGATAAAGTATACATTATTC
Source organism: uncultured Desulfovibrionaceae bacterium (assembly GCA_964490475.1). GTDB lineage: Bacteria > Desulfobacterota > Desulfovibrionia > Desulfovibrionales > Desulfovibrionaceae > CAYJAD01. The sequence continues at coordinate 496 of CAZBDD010000209.1, read as the reverse complement.
ATCGCCGTGATGAATTTAGAGCCGACAAATTAGTTGTTGATCGTGCCTTACAAAATTCAAAAATCGTTCCAGTGCTTGATAGCGTTGTAGAAGAAATTTATGGCGACGGAATTGTAGAAGGCCTCAAAATAAAAAACGTAAAAACACAAGAAATTTCTACGCTTGAAGTTAATGGTGTTTTTATGTTTGTGGGCACAAGCCCCAATACAAGCTATGTTAATGATGTTGTCGAAAGCCTTGAAGGCGGTTGGATTAAAACAGATGCAGATATGCTCACTTCTGAGCCCGGCATTTTTGCTGCTGGCGATTTACGCGATACCCATCTGCGTCAGGTCATTACCGCTTCAGCTGACGGAGCGCGTGCTGCCATGTCAGCGTACGCTTATTTAAATCATTAAAGTACTCCTATAATTAATTTATATTTTAAAATTTAACTTTCACTAAGGAGAAAGAAATGTTTGTCGTAGATCAAGATAATTATGATGCAGAGGTTTTA
>CAZBDD010000208.1:0-3778 GCA_964490475.1 uncultured Desulfovibrionaceae bacterium | reverse complement strand
GCTCTTTGGAATGAAAATCTTGAAGTTATTGATTGTACAGCAAAAAGATTACAGTCTTCCAATGCCGTTGATAAAGGTTTAACAGAATCCTTTTTTTCTCTTTGGCCAGAATTTCAACCCAATGGGCAATCTTCGCACGAATTAGGCCAAGTATACTTACAAAAAACTCTTGAAAATGGCTATTGTCACTTTACTTGGGCTTATTCGCAGCCAGATGGAAGTATTTTAGAAGCAGAAGTACTGCTTGTACGCGTATGCCTCTTAAATAAAAACTATCTTTTTTCTTATACCTTTAAAGAAAGCATAAATGACACCCCTACACTAAATATCATTAATAGCTTTGACCGAATGCAAGTTTTGCTCAAGCACCTTCCCATAGGTATAGATCTTTGGAATAAAGACTTTGAAATTTTTGATTGCAATGAAGCTACGTTACATCTTTTTGGTGCCAAAGATAAAGAAGACTATTTAAAGAATTTTAAAAACTTCACCCCAGAACTTCAACCCTGCGGCACCCCTTCTGCAGAGCTTATCCCGCTGCATTTACAAAAAGTTTTTGAAAATGGTCACAACACTTTTGAGTGGATGCATGTAACTGCATCTGGCGACGCTCTTCCCATGGAAGTAAACGTTGTACGCACACAATATGCAGGCGAAGATGTGGCCGTTGTATACTATAAAGACTTGCGTGAAGTCAGGGAAAATATGCAGCGTGTGCAAAAAGCAGAGCAAAATGTCAAAGACATTTTAAATGCTGCTCCTTACGCCATTAATACTTGGAGTAAAAATTTCGTTCCCATAGACTGCAACGATGCCACTTTGTACATGTATGGCTTTGATTGCAAACAAGATTACTTAGAGAATTTCAAAAAAGTTATACCTGAATATCAAAGAGACGGCAGAAAAATGAGCGAGGTTCTTGTTCAGCGCTTTGGCGAAGCTTTTACCACGGGATATTCTTTTGACTCCGGAGAGCTTATCAATGTTAAAACAGGGGAGTTATTTCCTGTAGAAATTACCCTAAAAAAACTTATTTTGGATAATGAAGAGCGTGTTATCACATACATGACAGACCTCTCTTTACAAGATAAAATGATGCAAGAAATTCGAGCAAGTCATAAAGAGCTCTCAGCAGCCAGAGACCTTGCAGAAAAAAACGCTCGTATTAAAGGTGAATTTCTTGCCAACATGAGTCATGAAATACGTACCCCCATGAATGGTATTTTAGGGCTTCTACACTTACTTTCACTTACAACATTACAAAAACAACAAAAATTCTATGTAGATAAAATTTTATATTCAGCGCAATCTCTCATGCGTATCATCAATGATATTCTAGATTTTTCTAAAATTGAAGCTGGAAAGATGGAGATGGAAAACGTCTCTTTTTCCTTAGAAGATATACAAGAAGAGTTGCGAACACTCTTCGCACCTAAATTCGATGAAAAAAATCTTCGCGGATATATTTTTGATGAAAACGTTCTTGATACCAAACTCATGGGAGACCCTCTACGCTTAAAGCAAATTTTGCTCAACCTTGTAAGTAATGCCATTAAATTTACCGAATCTGGTACGGTGAATGTTTCTATAGAAAATGTAAGCCAAGAAAAAGGAACTGAAATTTGTTACCATTTCTCGGTGCAAGATACAGGCATTGGCCTTTCAGAAGAACAGTGTTCGCGTATATTTGAGGCATTTTCGCAAGCAGACACCTCCACTACCCGTAAATACGGTGGCACTGGCCTTGGTCTTATTATTTGCAAGCGTATTATAGAAATGATGCAGGGTAAAATTTGGGTGGAAAGTACTCTTGGTAAAGGGTCAAAATTTCACTTCACTGCGGTATTTGGAGTAGATTCCTCCTCTTTAGCGGCAAATACTTTGGACAAAAATAGCGATGCTAAAATACCATGTTTTACCACTCAAGGTTCAATTTTGCTTGTTGAAGATAATGAAATAAATCAAATTATTGCCAAAGAGCTTATTGAATCTCAAGGACATAAGGTAGACGTGGCAGAAAATGGACAAGTTGCCATTGAAATGATTGAGAAAAACTCTTACGACATGGTTTTTATGGACATTCAAATGCCTGTTATGGATGGGCTAACAGCGGTACGAACGTTGCGCAAAAACCCAAAATACACACATTTACCTGTTATTGCCATGTCAGCTCATGCTATGGCTGGCGATAAGGAAATTAGCTTGAGCAATGGTATGAACGATCACCTTTCTAAACCTATTCAAACGCAAAAACTTTATGATAGCATAAACTTTTGGCTACATAATATACGCCATTAATCCTCACAATACTTAATGAAACACTGGCTAATTCCCTTTCCTTTTGGCGCAAACAAAAAATTTAACCCAAAAAGAGGGATTACTCAGTGTTTCATTCACATCTTTGCCAAACAAGCAATACGAATTCAAAGTAATTAACTATAACTTGCTCCCTTATTGACAAAAGTTTTGATTTTGCATAGGATATACTCCATACTTTTTGAGGTGGTTTTGTAGCTTATGTCTCTTGCTGATAAATGCATGAGGTCCGTAACAGTGGAAAATGCCATTGGTTGTACCTTATGTCACGATATTACAGAAATTGTTGTTGATGGAAATAAAGGCCCTGTATTTCGTAAAGGGCATGTAATTACTGCGGCAGATATTCCAACCTTCTTGCGTGTTGGAAAAGAAAATATCTATGTTTATGAACCTATGGAAGGTATTTTACACGAAAATGATGCCGCCATACGCATAGCTTCAGCTATTTGTGATAAAAATTTACATTTTTCAGATATTTCAGAAGGCAGAGTAAATTTCTTGGCTCATTGTCATGGTTTTTTGCGTATAGACACACAAAAACTCATGGAAATTAATTGCCTCAATGAAATTGCTGTGGCCACATTACACACATTTCAAGAAGTGCAAAAAGGACAAGCCGTAGGTGGAACACGCATTATCCCCCTACTTATTGAAGAAGAAAAAATTATTCACCTTGAAAAACTGGCTACAACTCCTATTATTGAAGTGCTACCTTTCAAAAAGCCTAAAGTAGGTATTGTAACCACTGGTAATGAAATTTATCATGGGCGCATAGAAGACAAATTTGGTCCTATTTTAAAAAAGAAATTTGCTGCTTACGATGCCACGATTTTAGGGCAACAATTTACCAGTGATGATGTAGACTTAACTACAACAGCCATACAAGATTTTAAAGCTCAAGGCGCAGATATTATTGCTGTAACTGGTGGTATGTCTGTAGACCCTGATGACAGAACGCCCCTATCTATACTTCAAAGCGGTGCCCAAATAACCACCTATGGCACTCCGGTTTTTCCTGGAGCCATGTTTTTACACGGTATGCTAGATGACACGCATATTTTGGGACTTCCGGGTTGTGTCATGTATCATAGAGCTAGTATTTTTGATATTATAGTACCTCGCCTTTTGGCAGGGCTTAATATATCGCAAAAGGACTTTGCCATGCTTGGGCATGGAGGCTTTTGTGCCTCTTGCCCCACATGTCATTATCCTCTTTGTGCTTTTGGTAAAGGATAATTAGAACTTAACGTGGAATTTGTTCTCCACAAGCCCCCGTCTCTAGGAGGAAAAAATGCTTTCAAAAACACTTATTGTAAATGGTGTTGCACAAAAGCTTGTCGTAAGCGATGATGAAAAACTTTCTGATGTTTTGCGTGCTCGCTTAGGCCTTATTGGTGTTAAAGTGGGTTGCGGTCAAGGCCAATGTGGCGCATGTTCAATTATTATGGATGGCAAAGTT
>CAZBDD010000207.1:0-3784 GCA_964490475.1 uncultured Desulfovibrionaceae bacterium | reverse complement strand
ATTGTAGAGTGACCGCTTTACACCCTGAAGGATCGTGGCTTATAGGAACCTTATTCAATAAGCTTTTGGCCGATGTAGATATTAAGGGTGTGGGAGGCATGACTCTTGGCGCAGACCCTTTGGTTTCTGCCACCACTGTTATTTCTCATGAGCAAGGCCGCCCATTAGCTGGTTTGCTTGTACGCAAAGAAGCCAAAGGCCATGGTACAGGGCAATATGTGGAAGGTCTTGGAAACTTTGAAAAAGGAGACAAAGTCGCCATGGTGGAAGATGTGGTGACTACCGGTGGATCCTTGCTTAAAGCCTGCACCCGCGTAGCTGATGCAGGTCTTGAAATTGTTACTGTGTGCACCATTCTAGATCGTCAAGAAGGTGGTAGAGAAATATTACAAGACAATGGCTATGCTCTTTTAGCGTTATTTACGCGTGAAGAGTTGGTGGCTCTTGGACGTTCGTAAAAACTTACACTGCTTTGTAGGCGTGAAATACTTTTTTCGCCTACAAAGGGCTTTAAAAATACATTTTGTGTAGAAAGACGTGCTTTGTTGTGTGGCGCGTATAACTTTCTTTGTACAAAAAAATGACGCCTTACAAGGTGTATTTTATGCTTTTGAAAAGTGAAATAAAAAACAGTCTTGCTTAAGGATGTATTCTAAGCTTTTTTAGAGTAGGTGAAGGTCATTTTGCTATGTGTTTGCGTGAAAATGTGGGATATTGTGATGTATAAGAAGTTTTTTCGGCTATGGACTTTGTCTGTGGCATTGATGGTATTAGCCACCTTGTCTTTGGTAGGGGGTGGAAATGCACAAGCAAGCCAAAGCCAAACATGGCAACCGCGCATTCCAGATGCGGCTTTGCCTTCTCGTATGGTTGCTGTAGATAAATCAAAACAACAATTTTATTTATATGAGAAAAATACCCCATTTAAACTCACGCATAATTACCCCTGCACCACTGGGCAAATTAACGGCGATAAACAAGTACAAGACGATAAGCGCACCCCTGAAGGCGTGTACTTTGTTGTGTATAAAATTGCCAGCGGCCTAGATTTTAAAGAATACGGCGGCATTGCTTATACCTTAAACTACCCTAACCCTGTTGATAAATTACGTGGTAAAACAGGGTATGGTATTTGGATTCATAGTAAAGGTGAAGGCATAACACCGCGTATGACGCGTGGATGCGTGGCCATAGATTTAGATGACATTGCTAGCGTAGGCCCCTTACTTACTTCTGGTACGCCTGTGGTGGTGGGGGAAAGTCTTAATCCCACCGTACCCATATCTGATGATGGAACAGCAAAGCACTTACGGCGTCGTATGGAACAGTGGACACATGCTTGGGCCAATCGCTCAGAAAGCTTTTTTGATTTTTATGATGGCGATGCGTATTCCAAAGCCATGCCAGAAACATTTAAAGCTTTTAGGTTAAATAAGGAGCGCTTGTTTAAACGTTTAAAGTGGATTAATATTTTTAATAGAGAAGTGCATGTCCTTGAAGGCCCGGGGTATTGGGTTACATGGAGTGAACAATTTTACAGAGCGCCGAATTTATCCACAGAGGGCATTCGCCGTTTATATTGGCAAAAAGATAGTGATAATGTTTTTCGAATTGTAGGCATGGAGTGGATTCCAAGCAATGTAGGTTTGCAAGCTGCCTTTAAGCAAGGAAAACTTGTTGCCACCAATAGCGCGCAAAAAAGTGATGGTAGCCCTGCTGGTATTCAAGCAGAAAAACCTGCGGCACCGCCTCTTTCCATGCCGGAAAAGAGTGATGTAAAAATAGAGCAAGGGGCACAAGAAGAAGTGAAGCCCTTGGATAAAGATGCGCTTTTAGTGGCAGAAAATACTAAAAAAGAACAGAAAGCGGCCAGTCCCTCCATTACGCTTACTCCACAAGTGCAGCAGACCATACAAGAAAATGTAAAGGCGTGGCGTAAAGCATGGGATAGTCAAAATAAGGAAGCCTTCTTTGCATTTTATGATAAAGAGCTTTATGGCAAGGCTGCAGGACAAAATTATTCTAATGCTTTTAAACAATTGCAGAAGATAATGGCACCGTATTTTGCAAGTGCGTGGGTAGAAATGCTTATGACAGATCCCACCATTGTAGTGCGCAGCTATACACAAGGTGAAGTTATAGCTTCTACCATACGCCAATGGATTTTTGTACCGGGAAAAACCCCTCTTGAAGGGGAACATACACTTTTCTGGCAAAAAAATGCTTCCGGTTTATGGCGCATTGTAGCTTCTGACTGGAAAGAAACTGATATTAGTTTGCAGGTTGCTTATTTAGAAAAAATCAGCTCTACCATCGGAACCATGGTAGAACAATGGCGCTCTGATTGGCTCTCTGGTGATGTAGATGCTTACATGCGCCATTATGCACCTAAGGCAAAGCAAGGCAAGCGTAATAGAAAAGGAATTGCCTTGCAAAAAAGAAAGCTTTGGAGCAAAGCAGCGCCAGCTAAAATTATCCTTAGTGGTATACGTTTACAAATTGTTCCCAATGGAATTTCTGTTGATATGTTGCAAGAATATACCGATAGTCAAGATAAAGGGGACAAGGGAACCAAAACGCTCTTGCTTATTCCCACCACTAACGGTTGGAAAATTCAAAGAGAAGATTGGGCTAAAGTTGCCAATTAGCAGGTACAATGCAGAATAAAATTTGTAAATACTTATTTAACAGAGATTTCATGGAAAGCAAGGAGCTCTAATGATTTCCTCTCAGGAAAAATTAAATATAATTCTCATGCGAGATAGCGGAGAAAGCAAGCGTATGCGCGTACGCCGTTCTCGCTTTCGTACCTTATGTGCTTTCTTTATTCTTTGCCCTTTTCTTGCCATAGCAGCTGTGGCGATAAGTTACTATTTATGGGAACAAAATACTGTGTTACAGCGAACCATAGCTGAACTTGAATTGGAAAAAGGTAAATTAGAGCACACGGCACATCGGCTAAGTAATCTTGAAAATCTATTGGCACCAAAACATGCGGTTAAAAATGCGCTTACAGAAAATTTAGCTAAAAAATCAGCTACAAAGCAACCACTACCTGCTACAGGTACTCAAGGAAAGTTATCCTCAAATGGGGATAACACTGTGATAAATAAAGATTCACAAGATACGCAAGGTAATGCAGGAGATGATGGTCCTGGGCACGATGTCTTTCCTGTATTAGATACAAAAGAAATTATTATTCAAAATGTATCTAGCACATTAGATGGCAAAAATAGGTTGCGCACTACTTTTGACTTACGTAATGAAGGGTCTGGTAGTATTAGTGGCGAAGTGACCAGCATTTTAATTTTAAATACCGGAGAAAGCATACGACTTACAACAAAACCTAGCGAATCTGGAAAGTATAAAATTTCTCATTTCAAAAGTTCCGTACTTGTGACGAATATTGATCCAAGCTACGACCTTACTAATGCACAGATTATGTTAGAAGCAAAAAACAGTGAAGGGGTAGAGATATATAGAAATATTTACCCCATAGCACAATAGTAGTGAGTTTAAAATTTTTAGTGCATAATGATGCTTTTGAGAAAAGAGTAATAAACGTACTCTTTTACATGTCTTTTGTGAGGTTCATCTAAAGTTTTTCTTTATTTTAGCGATATATTTTAAAGAGTGGAAAAATATTACAACATTGTTTTTAAATGGGTAACCTATGTATTTAATAATCGGTCTTGTTATTGTAATGGGTAGTGTGGTGGCTGGGTATAGCATGGCCAAGGGTGACTTTCTCATTCTATACCAACCTGCTGAATATGTGATTATT
>CAZBDD010000206.1:0-3796 GCA_964490475.1 uncultured Desulfovibrionaceae bacterium | reverse complement strand
CCTGCAAGGCAAGCACTCACTACATAATATGGCATAGGCAAACTATATGAGCTTGTTTTATTTTGCAATATTTATTTTGCAAACTTTTATTTTCAAATTTAAGCACTAGCACTATATTGCAGTTTCTTTGTATAATGTCAAGAAAAATGCATTTTTCATGAAACGAGTTTTGGCTTTTGCGCTTTCCACCATAATTGTAATACAAGTAAAGTCCAAAGGGGCTTGCGCAAATCTTTGCTTCCATCCATATGTGCATTTACTAAGCTGCGTATTGTGGGAATGTGAAAGAGCCCTTGCTCTTGTAAGAATTGATCTCCCAATAGCTCTTCCACCAAGGGGCGTAAAGAAGTGCGTAGCCATTGAGCCACAGGAATTTGAAAACCGCGCTTATTTCTGGTTAAAATTTCTTTGGGAAGTAATTTCGAAAAAGCTTTTTTCAATAAATATTTACGACGAAATTTATTTAATTTATACTTTACAGGTAGTCGGGCAACAAATTCTGCCACGTCGGTATCAAGAAGAGGCGTGCGCACCTCTAAAGAATGAAGCATGGAGCAACGATCTACCTTGGTCAAAATATCATCTAACATGAATTGCCGCTGATAAACATAAAAAGCCCTATCAATATTTTGTGCATTGCTGCTGGCGGGCCAAGTATTAAAAAGGTCTTTTGTGGGGGCAAACAGAGAATCAATCCCCAAAAATGTACCGTGCTTTTCTGATAGATGCGATTGCCAAAGTTCTTGCTGCATTTCAGGGGTAAAGGCCGTCAGTAAAGTTTGTACCCTTTGCCATGGCGGTGCATAGGCTCCTTGTAAAAAGGTACTCATGGCCAAGCGGGGGTTAATATAGCCGGCAGAGGCAGGCAAATGTGGCACTATTTTTTCTAGTCCTTTTTTGCGAAAACATGTTGGCCAGCTCATATAAGTTTCTGCCAGTTGAAAGGCTATAAAGTGTTCATAGCCTGCAAATAGCTCATCGGCGCCGTCACCGCCAAGGGCTACGGTTACTTTTTTGCGTGTTACCTCAGACAAAAGATAGGTGGGGGCAGCAGATGCATCGGCCATGGGTTCATCAAGACGGCTTGCCACTAATGGTAAAATATGCGCACAATCTTCGGCAGAGAGAATGTGTTTGTGATGGTCTGTACCATAGTGCTGAGCCACAAGGTCAGCATACTTAGATTCGTCGTAGCTGTCTTCTGTAAAGCCAATGGAAAATGTTTTTGTGTGCGAGCTGTGCTGCGCCATAAGCCCTGTGACAATACTTGAATCAATACCGCCGGAAAGGAAAACTCCAAGAGGCACATCACTTACCATTCGTTTTTGCACGGAAAGTGAGAGTAGTTCGTACAATTCTTCGCATAAAGCTGTTTCACTTGCATGGTTATGCTTTGCTGTGCTGCTGCTGTCTGGCCAAGGTATATCCCAATAGCGTTGCAAATGCACTTGCCCTTCACGTATAAGTAGACTGTGCGAAGGGGGCAATTTATGTACTTGCGCGTACATGCTTTGAGGGGTGGGCACATATTCATAGGCAAGATAGCGCATAAGATTTTGCACTGGGACATGCAAATCTAAATGCGGGAATTGGCGCAATGCCGTGAGTTCTGAAGCAAAAACAAAACGCCCTTGTTGTATTGTGTAATAAAAAGGTTTTTTACCAAATCTATCCCGCGCGCAAAAGAGTACTTTTTGCTTTTTATCCCATAGGGCAAAGGCAAACATACCTTCAAAGTGCTGCACGCAATCTTGCCCATAGGCATGCCACGCATGAAGAATGACTTCGGTGTCAGAGTTTGTGCGAAAAGAGTAGCCTTTATCTTCAAGCTTATTGCGCAATTCTTTAAAATTATATATTTCTCCATTGAAAGTAATGGAGAGTTGTTCTGTGGAATCCGTGGAAGATTCACTGTGCATGGGTTGTGCACCTGTGTGAAGATCTATGATGGAAAGACGCCTGTGCCCTAAGGCCACCTGATTATCTATAAAATGCCCTTCACCGTCTGGGCCGCGATAGTGTATGGCATCGGTCATATTTTTTAGCCATAAGGACGCTTCTTGAGGTAAAGGGTCATGCTGTAATTGTAAAAAACCTGCTATTCCGCACATATTTTCCTCATATTCAAAGTGTATTTGTTTGCATTCTATCAAAAACATAGGTTTTACGAATTTCAAAACAATTCAGGTATCGACTTTATCAACAGTCTATTATATGTTTTATCGATAATATAAAACCTTATGTAAAAAGAGCTTTCTTGCTAAGCTACGATATATAAAAAAATCATATTCGAGAATTTGTCCTGTAATGTCAATAAAAGAGTTTGTTTTGTCCTCTTAGGCGCGTTGTTGCAAAAGTTATTTTTAAAAATAGGGAGTAGTATGAATCCATTAGCAACTATAACTATTTTGGCCACGGGAGGCACCATAGCCGGAACAGCGCCCTCTGCTACACAACTTACACAATATCATGCCGCCACACTGTCTGCGCAGGATCTTATTGAAGCTGTTCCCTCCATTGCGACTTTGGCACATATACGTTCTGAACAAATTGCCAATGTTCCCAGTGAAAATTTTACCTTTGATATATTATTAAAGCTCGCCAAAAGAATAAATACCCTTTTACTGGATGACGCCTGTCATGGAATAGTAGTCACACACGGTACAGATACCTTAGAAGAAACGGCCTATTTTCTTAACTTGGTTGTGAAAAGTTCAAAACCTGTAGTGCTCGTGGGATCCATGCATCCGGCCACGGCCATAGGGGCCGATGGCCCATTAAACTTGCTGAATGCTGTGAGCGTGGCGGCTACTAAAGAATCCACGGGTAAGGGGGTGCTTATTGTACTTGGAAAGCACATTATAGCAGCGCGAGAGGGCACCAAGTCAAATACGCTTTCTGCAGAAACATTTAAGGCTCATGAAGTGGGTATACTTGGTTATGTCATCGATTTTAAAGCCATCTATTATCGAGATGTGATACGTTTGCACACAGTACACACAGAATTTGATATTATGACAGCAACGCAATTGCCACGAGTGGACATTGTGTATCAATACCTTGATGCTTCCAGCGCCATGCATAAAGCCATTATAGAAAGTAAGCCTGATGGTATCGTTGTTGCTGCCACTGGTAATGGGTGTTTGTCTGACGTTGTGGAAAATTTTTTGGGAGCGGCCAGTGAGCAGGGCATGTTGGTGGTGCGCTCTTCAAGAACGGGGGCTGGGCTTATTACATCTACGCCCAGCGATAGAGAACATGGCTTTATTGCATCTGATAATTTGAACCCGCAAAAGGCAAGAATATTACTCACCCTTGCTCTTACAATTACCAAAGATCCCGAAAGAATACGCGATTTGTTTGCCAAATATTAATTGCCTATGGAAGAATTTTTATCTTAGCTTGTTGATGGCTCTAGGAAAACATAGCAAACTACAGAGTTTTGCTATGTTTTTTTCCATTGTGTGAAGGGGGTTTTAGCAAGGGCTGCATTGCGATAACGTGCATCAAATGTAACTTCTTCGCCTAGCCAAGAGGGTTTTTCAAAGCTTTCTTTGGCACTTTGTAATTCAATTTCTGCCACAATAAGGCCGGCATTATCGCCACAAAATTCATCTATTTCCCAAACATGGGGTGGGGAAAGCACTTTATGGCGAATTTTATAAATAAGAGGTTTGTGCGCAAGAGTTTTTAATAATTCCTTGGCGTCAGTAATGGGTATGGCATACTCAAATTCTGGCCGCGCAATGCCGCTTTTAGGGCCTTTGATGGTTAAAAATGCAAGCTCATTTTCTGT
>CAZBDD010000205.1:0-3799 GCA_964490475.1 uncultured Desulfovibrionaceae bacterium | reverse complement strand
TTGCCCACAAAAGAGTTACCATGGCTATGGTCACAATTCTAAATGATAATTTCATCAATATCTCCTTACTCTGAGAGAATTTTTTCTCAAGACGCTTGTTTATACATTATACATGCCTCTTATTGCAAGTACTGCCAAAGGAAAGATTTATGCCTGAAATATGAATTTTTTTACCGAATTATAAATACTATTTCAATGTGTTATATCACATTGTTTATGCATCTTTTTACAAAGGGCTCATTTATGTAAATTTTTGTACTACACTAAAATATATACAAAAGCCTTACACTTGACTTTTGCCACTACAATAACATATTGAAAAAATGTTGCCTTTTTCACTTTATAACACGCCATTATTCTATGGTTATGAGCACATACTATGTTACGTTCCTTTCGTTTAGTTTGCGAATCTTGGCAAATTCCCTTGGTAGAAGCATTGTTACACGCAGAAGGCTATGCTTTTGAAAATGAAGCCTTTTCTCCGTGGTGTCGCATACTTACTAAGGAGCCCAAAGCCCTAGGGGCTAGCCTTGCTGCCTTTTTTGGACTTATTTATATTCAAGATCGCTCTTCCATGTTACCACCTTTGGCTCTTTTTTCTCAAGATATTCAACATGCACCTGCTGTGCTGGATATGTGCGCTAGCCCCGGCAGTAAAACAGGATTTTTAGGGCAATTAGTAGGGAAAAATGGTTTTGTGCTGGGCAATGAACCTTCTAAGGCTCGTCTTGCTACCTTACGTGCCAACATGCAAACCTTAAGTGCTTTGCACACTGGCACCTGCTCTTATGGCGGAGAGCACTTGCCTCTATTACCAAATTCTTGGGATTACATTCAGCTCGATCCTCCTTGCTCCGGTTGGGGAACTGTAGAAAAAAATCCACAAGTGCTTGATTTATGGCAAGGTGACAAAGTAAAACCTCTTATAGGCATTCAACGTATGCTTTTGCAAAAGGCTTGGGAACTTCTTCGCCCCGGCGGCGAAGTGGTGTACTCTACTTGCACCACAAATGTGCAAGAGAATGAAGAACAAGTGCTTTTTGCTGTGCAAGAGCTGGGTTTTGAAGTCGTCCCTCTAACACCTTTTTCTGGCTTTGTGTGGCAAGAGCCTGTCATGGGTGGAGCCCTTACTGAACATACTTTGCGCGTAGACGGCCAACAGTCCCACGCGCAGGGTTTTTACATAGCAAAGTTTCGTAAACCTTCTTCTTTGCCCTGCACTTCAGTTGCTTGCACCACGCAAGCGGCAGATAGTGTGTTTCAAGCGGAACATATATTGGACACAGCTTTGCTGGAAGGTCCCTGTACAGATATTTCTCTTTTACCTCAAGGAGAATTAGCTCTTTTTGGTGATACCGTGCGCTTTATACCTGCAGTGGCAAGGCCATGTTTGGCAAGTACTTTACAATGGCAAGCGGCTCCGGTGGGTAAATTGCAAGGGGATGGTATTCGCTTACACGCGCGTTGTCGTTGGCTTATGCCGCCACAAGCATCGGAAGAAGCGCTTGTTTTAGAAAATATAGCGCAAATTTTAGCTTTGCTCCAAGGGCAAAGCCTGCAAACGGCACTTTGTGGTAGAGAAACAGGTTTGTATTTTGGATATCAAGGACAAACCTTGGCCTTAGGCCGTGTGGGGCTTAAGAAGGGACGTGTTTTGTGGCACGGACGCTAGTAGTCCGTTGAAAAGTACAATCTGCGGCGTCAGTACAAAAAAGCTAAACTGCTTATGTATGCCTAATACACCGCGCATTTTGATTTTTTGGCATCCTTATATCTTACACTTTTTGAATGGACGGCCCAAAATTATCTGTTGTCAAATATGTTTTTTAGACGAGCTTTGCGTTAGATTTTTACAGATACCATGATAGGGAAATTTTTTGTCTTGTTTAATGTGATAAAAAATTGTATACAAAATATGCGCTCTTTGTATCGCGACAAAAGGAATTTTCCTCTTTAACCAAGACAATGCTGTCAAATTTCAACTTCTTGTGTTGTGCCAAAGAAGGTAAGTTTACCTTAAAAGCCTCTTTTTTATATCATAATAAGACGTAGAAAAAGTGCTTCTGACAGCATACTCTAGCAGACCATGTAAGGAGTATACATAATGATTAAGCAAGCAAAAAATATCCCTAGAACCTGTAGAGAAGGAGCTCGTGGCGGTAAAGGTATTTCCGAGATGCTGTCTCTCCTTAATGCAGATGAATTTTATAATAAGGGTACCATGTTCAATCATGTAACTCTTAAACCCGGCGCTTCTGTGGGCTACCATGAACATAAAGGTGACTTTGAAGTGTATTTTCTTTTGAAGGGGCAAGCCACCTACAATGATAATGGCACTGATTACCGTATTGTGGCAGGTGATGTGGCTATTTGTAAAGATGGAGAAGGCCATAGCATTGAAAATACCGGCACGGAAGATTTAGAATTTATAGCACTTATTCTCTATACTAACTAACAATCTGTTAGTATATGAGGTAAGATTCCTGCGTATAAAATTTTTTATTTATATTTAAAATTCGTTAAAAAATACTTGTGCAGGATTTTTGTAGAGTGCAAGATTTCTGTGTGACTGGGGGAAAGCTTTAAAGTTTTCCCCCAGTATTTTTTATGCAGAAGGTATCATTTCAACAGGCTCTGATAAGAGGAATTTTCCCTTTTCAATCCATGCTTTAAGTTCGTTGGCAACTTCTAATGATAAGCTGTAGCTTGTTAAAGGAACAGTTTTTACTTTTTTATCTAAAAGCTCAACTTCACCACTCATTAAATCTTCAAAGGGCGCATGCGCTAAAATAGTGGGATTGCCGTTGGGGTAATCATGGCCATAGTCTTTAATGGGCATGAGTATCTCATCGTTGTCGACACCGGTAAACCAAGCTATTTCTTCATTTAAAATGGGAATAGGAATGCCCACGCCCACATTGAGTGTACATCCATAGCCAATAAGCGCAAGGCCACGTAAATATTTTTGCTGCATTTGCTTCAAGTCACCCTTGAGCATAAGTGTACCAGATGCTGTAAGCGGAATTCCTCTTTCTGTGCGTTTGGGACTAGGGTTATGCTGCGTACCAGCTCCAATAACATAGCCTATGCCGCCACCCAAGAAAATCCGCGTACCAAGGCCAATGGTGCGAAAATAGGGGTCGTTAAATAAAGGTGATAAATGCCCCGCCGTGGCATAATTCAAGTTTTGCATATGTGGGCGTAAAGGCCCCATGTATGTATAAATAACTCTGCCAGTACGGTTTACGGCGGCATTATAGTTTTGGTAGCAGTTTCTAGGGTTTAACAACTCAGCATGGGGCAAGTCTGCCAAAGTGATGTGTCTGTCAGCTGTGCGTCGCGGGTAGCAATCTGTGCCATAAGATTGTGCTTGTAAATGTACTGTTTTACCTGCCACAAGGTCTTCAATAACATGGGCGCCGCCGTAGGCAAAAGCCCCTGGGTAGGGATCGTTTAAAGGGTCGCCTTCTTTTATTTCTGTGGCTCCAAGGTATCCGTCAGCGGCGGCAATGCCTCCATAACAGGGGACACCATTGAGCGAGATTTTAGAAGAGCGCATAAGGGGGGGCTCTGGTTGCCCCATATTAAAAAGTAAACCGGAAGAACACATGGGCGAAAAAGTACCTGTGGTGACCACGTCCACTTCTTGAGCGGCTTTTTCCTTACCCAATCGGCGTACAATGGAACACATTTCAGCGGCGTTCACCACAACAGCCTTACCGCTTTTGATGCGTTCATTTATTTCAGCAATGGTTTTTTGTACCTTATTTTGCGACATGATATTCCTCCTTATACAAAG
>CAZBDD010000204.1:0-3803 GCA_964490475.1 uncultured Desulfovibrionaceae bacterium | reverse complement strand
AATTTTAATCCTTTGGCATCAAGCATGCCTTCGATGGTACGTATTTTACTCATATATTTCTCCCTTTATCTGGAAAACTTTTGTAAAAGCCGGCAATTCCATGAGCGGTTATGCGCATGACATTGCCTAGCTGTTGTAAATATAAAACTGTATATTAGGGCCTTTTCTTATTGATATTTTGCAATAAGTGCCCCAGCTTTTCTTTTTTGGTTTGTAAATAGTCGCAATTATCAGAGCAAGCAGCCATTTCTATGGGGACTCTTTCCACCACCTCAATGCCATAGCCTTCTAAACCAATAATCTTTTTGGGGTTGTTGGTCATCATACGCATTTTGTGAATGCCTAAATCTACCAAGATTTGAGCGCCAGTACCATAATCACGTAAGTCAGGGGCAAAGCCCAATTTTTCGTTGGCTTGAACGGTATCTAGTCCTTTATCTTGTAGGGCATAAGCACGAATTTTGTTGGCAAGGCCAATACCACGTCCCTCTTGACGCATATAAAGCAATGCGCCGCGTCCTTCTTTTTCAATTTGGCTTAAGGCTGCGCCCAATTGTCCGCGACAATCGCAACGAATGGAACCTAAAGCGTCACCAGTAAGGCATTCGCTATGCACACGTACAAGCACAGGCTCAGGGCCTGATAAATCACCTTTAATGATGGCAAGGTGTGTGCTATTGTCTAAGTCACTTTCATAGGCAATGGCTGTAAAGTCACCAAAAACCGAGGGTAAGTGGGCTTCATCAATGCGACGCACAGATACTTGCCCTTTTTGCATGCGATACCGGATAAGGTCTTTCACGGCGGCAATTTTTAAATCATGCTCGGCAGCAAAAACTTCTAATTCTGGCAGACGCATCATTTCTCCGTTATCATTCATGATTTCACAAATGACGGCGGCATCTTTACAACCAGCGAGCACGGCGAGGTCTACACTACCCTCTGTTTGTCCAGCACGGACAAGCACGCCGCCGGAGCGAGCGCGTAAGGGAAAAATGTGTCCTGGAGTCACAATATCTTCTGGACGCACATTGTCAGCTACGGCAGCTTGAATGGTGGTGGCTCTGTCTTTAGCAGAAATACCTGTAGTCACGCCATGTCTTGCTTCAATGGAAACAGTGAAATTCGTACCAAATTTAGAGCCGTTGCGCTGTGTCATAAGGCCAAGATCTAAGGCGTCGCAGCGTTCGGCGCTCAGCGGTAAACAAATGAGACCGCGGCCGTATTTTGCCATAAAGTTGATGATTTCAGGTGTCACATGCTCGGCGGCAATGGTAAGGTCGCCTTCATTTTCGCGGTCTTCATCATCCACAAGGATAATCATTTTTCCTTGGCGTATTTCTTCAATGGCTTCATTTATGGTGCAAAGAGGCATAGTATTTCCTTAAAATTGCCGTGTTTATATAAAACCGTGCTTGTGTAATAAGTTTTCAGTGATGGTGCTTTCTTGCCCTAAAGCTTCCCCTTGGAATGGCTTTAGCATGTGGCGTACATATTTTCCAATAATATCTGTTTCAAGGTTTACGTGTGTTCCTGCTTTCCAGCTACCCACTGTGGTAACAGCCCAAGTTTCGGGAATCACGTTTACCAGCAAAAAACCTGTATCTTGTGCAGTTGTTATGCCGCAGGCATTGACGGTCAGACTTATGCCATCAAGGGTGATGGAACCCTTGGTGATAATTTCTGTACTGTATTTTGCTGGAAAATGTAGGGTGATACAGCGCGACTGACCAGCCATTTCTATGTTTGCAACTGTGGCTACACAGTCCACGTGACCACTGACCATATGTCCGCCAAATCTATCTCCCACGGCTAGCGCTCTTTCAAGGTTAACCAATGAACCTTGACGCAAAGCGCCTAAATTGGTGTGTGTTAAGGATTCAGCAGATACATAGGCAGAAAAACTGTGCGCATGCCCTTTTTCTACAGTAAGGCAAACACCGTTAACGGCAATGGATTCGCCAAGTTGTAAATTCTCTAAAGAGAATTGTGTTTCAATGCTTAAGCGCATGTCTTGCCCATGGCTTTGTAGACTGCGCACATGGCCTTGGCCTTGAATAAGTCCTGTAAACATTATTTGCGCCTTAAAAGAATGTGTAAATCTTGCCCGTACATGGCACTGCCTGTAATGCGCAATGCAAGTGCCTCGTCCATGGTGAGGGGGCTTTTGCCATCAAAAAGCGGCGTGGCTTCATTGTCGCCCAAGATAGTAGGGGCTAAGTGTAAATGAAATTCATCAATAAGGTTATGCTCTAAAAAGCTTAGTGCTAGCTTGCCTCCGCCTTCGCATAGAATATAAGGACAATGCAATTCTTGGTAAAGACGATTGATCAGCGAATCTAATTGCGGCAAACGCACCTTGGGGCTTTGCGGTTGCTCAGACCATACCCGAGCGCCCATTTCCATAAGAGCTTTAGCGGTGGGAGAGGCTGCACCGGCTGGGGAAGTAAAAAACAACGCATCTTGGGGGCGATGTTGTAAAATGTTATTTTCTAAATTCACCGAAGGTAAACGAGAAGTTACGATGCAAGCCAATGGTTGCGGACCATCTTCTCCTTCAGGGTAGCGCACTGTAAGACGCGGATTATCATCGCGAAAAGTTCCGCCACCAATAACAACGGCACCGCCGGCATGGGCAAATTTTTTGCGCAAAAGTTGTACTTGTTCGCGAGATTCTTCTCCGCTGACCCATTGTGAATGTCCAGTACGTGTGGCAATACGACCATCAAGGGTAGAGGCCAATTTTAAAAGCACATAGGGGCGTCCTTCTTGCCAGCATAGAAAATCTGCTATGACATCGCGACAGAGATTCTCTTCTACGCCTTCTTCCACAGTGATGCCTTGCTCTCTTAAATATTCCACGCCACCACTGGCCACGGGGTTGGGGTCACGTAAACCAATGACCACATGCTTTATACCCGCTTGAACTATGGCATGGGTGCAGGGCGGTGTTTTGCCATGATGGTTGCATGGTTCTAGCGTGACCACCAATGTACATTTTTTGGGGTCAATATTTTTAGCTAAAGCATCTTGCAAACATACCACCTCAGCGTGGGGGCCACCGTAATTTTTGTGCCACCCTTCAGCCACAATAGTACCGTCTTGTACCAATACAGCACCCACAGTGGGGTTAGGGTATACTGAAAAGCGGCTTTGTTCGGCAAGATGCGCGGCATGGCGCATGGCACTAGCATAAGCAGACTGTATCATACAAGCACTCCTGTGGGGCGCTCCATTTGTGTATAGGGGATGTGCGCAGCAGTAAGCATATCTGTCGATAAGGTATCTGGATAAAACTCTACATAAAAAAGCTGTTTTATGCCACAGTTAATGAGCATTTTTGCACAGATACCACAGGGGAACGTGGTGCAATATATATCTGCACCATGCAGCTTTGCACCGTGTACCGCCGATTGAATAATGAGATTTTGCTCTGCGTGAATGGCTCGGCAAATTTCGTGGCGTTCACCCGAAGGAATTTGTAATTGTTGTCGTAAACAACCAACATCAAGGCAATGCTCCAAACCGGCAGGGGCACCGTTATAGCCTGTAGCCAAGATATGATTATTCTTAACGGCTATGGCTCCCACTTTACGGCGAGAGCACGTGCTACGTTCTGCCACCATATAGGTGATACGCATAAAATATTCAGGCCAAGGCAATCGTTCCATATAGTCCTCAAATTGTGCAATGAATAACTATACACGCTCTTGCAAGCTTTGCCAAGTGTGAAATTATAGCATCGGCGCGATTAGGTTATTTCTTGAGGGGGGAAGGGGCACTTTTGCTAGCGCCAAAAAGTG
>CAZBDD010000203.1:0-3847 GCA_964490475.1 uncultured Desulfovibrionaceae bacterium | reverse complement strand
TTGCCACCGCCATTATCTTTACCTTAGTGGCCGGCATGTTTTTCATTGCGGCGCTTTCACGTATTTTTTTACCTGAAGCCTCACACCCAGACCAAGTGGTCACCATCCTTACCCAAAATCTCTTGCCACATGTGGGACAACAAATCTTTACCCTTGCTGTTATTTCTGCCTCCCTTTCTACTACCACGGCTCTTTATCATATTGCGGCATCTTCCTTCACTGAAGACATCACAGGCAAAAAATCCTCCCCCTTGGGATGGTTCATAGGTATTGCCCTTTGTGTTGTGGTTAGTGCTGTGGCTGCAAATCTTAAAGGACAAATCATTGCTCTCTTATGTACTACTGCATGGAGTGTTATTGGTGCTACGGCCATGGTACCTTATGTAGCAGCCGTGAAGTTTAAAATTCAAGACAGCAAAGCTGCGTGGATGAGTGCTGTTTCCGGCTTCGTTTCTTGCGTGGGCTGGTATTTGGTAGTGGCTCCTTCCACATCATTCTTTAAAGCTCAAATGGCATGGGTGCCTAGTACCATTGCCCATATGCCTCCTTTTATTATAGGCTTGGTAGCGGCTTTTGTCGTTTTCTTAGGCGTTGCCTTGGCACATAAAAAGCAAAAAGAGCATCCTGCACATAGTTAGTAACAAAGGATGCAAAAAGCACTCTCAATAAAAAGTCATTGATTCATACAATTGAAACTATGATTAGTACAAAAAGCCATGTACGTCCAAATAAGACATAGCATTGCCAGAAATAGCGCCCAATATATTAACAAGGGGATTTTTTTGGCAATGCTATAAAAATATGTAGTTTTTTCATAGCTACAAAGCAAAGAGCACAAGGCTTTTACTTGCTCAAAAGTGCATAATATTCTAAAAGTGTGTATGCAAACTATTACATGTCAACGTTGTGGCACCTGCTGTCGTAAGGGAGGGCCTTTACTGCATACATCTGACCTCCCTATACTTGGTCAAATTTGCCTCTCTAACCTTCTTACTTTACGTAAGGCAGAGTTGGTGCATGACCCTGTGCAAAATCGTCTTTTACCTTTAGAAAATGAAGTTATAAAAATTGCTGGCACCGGAGAAAAAGCCTACCCATGGCACTGCGTTTTGCACAATGCCTCTGGCTGTAATTTGCATCCTTTACGTCCGGCTCAATGCCAAGCTCTCTTTTGCCAAGATACAGAGCCTTTAAAAGCCCAATACCAACAAGAAAGAGTAGCGCGAAAAGATGTACTTTGCCCAGACTTATGGGCTCTTGCACAAGCACATGAAGAACAATGTCCATTAACGCCCTTGGTAACCTTGGCACAAGAAGCACAACAGAGCACTACGCAAAGTGATACTCCCCTTACAAGTTCCTGTGCAGAAGAAATTCTTGAACATGTACGTTACGATGCAGCCTTTCGCCAATTATGCACAGAAAAAGGTGCTGCCCCTGTAGAATTATTACCTTTATTGCTTGGACGCCCTACACCTATATTTTTACGAAGCTTGGGTCTTGCTGTGCGAAAAAATAAGCAAAATGGACACATAGCCCTTTACAATTTGGCTAACAGTCCTTATTTTTCCAGCATATCGTCATTATAAAAGAGACTTTCTTGACAACAACTACCCTACAAAAGCAACCTGCCCCCCTTACATTTCGCCCTGACCAGCCATGGTTGGCGCCATTGGCAGGCTATTCCGATTTGCCCTTTCGCTTGCTATGCCGTGAATTTGGCTCTCATGTAGCTTGTACAGAAATGGTTAGCGCCAAGGGGCTTGTATACAAAAGCAACGGTACGCAAGATTTACTTATAACCACCGAAGATGACAGTCACAATAACCCCTTAGTGGTACAGCTTTTTGGTAATGAAGTCCCCTTTATGGAGCAAGCCCTCGATCAGCTTTTAGCACAAGGTTTTATATATTTTGATTTAAATATGGGTTGTTCTGTCCCCAAGGTTAATCGTACAGGTTGTGGCTCTGCCATGCTCAAAAACATTGACAACGCGCTAAGCGTAGCCGAGGGCATGATACAGCATTTAAAAAAAGCCGGCTCACACACGCGCATGGGCTTTAAAATGCGCCTAGGTTGGACCGATGACAGTCATGTTTGGCAAGATTTGGCTATGGGGCTTGAAAAATTAGGGGCGCATTGGCTTACCTTGCACCCGCGCACAGCCAAACAAGGCTTTGGCGGCGAGGCCGCTTGGGAGCATTTGGGCACATTAAAATCTCTTTTATCTATACCCCTTATTGCCAGCGGAGATCTTTTCACAGCAGAAGATGGCGTACGTTGCATTCGGCAAACGGGGGTAGACACGGTTATGTATGCTCGCGGTGCCATGCAAAATCCTGCTATTTTTGAGGAGCATACAAAACTCTGGCAAGGGAAAAACCTTGAACCAGCTCAGCCAGAGCAGCTTATGCATCGTATTCGTCGGCATATGCATTGGGCCACCCTATACAGCTCTGAGCGTGTGGCACTTTTAAAAATGCGCACCTTTGTGCCCCGCTACGTACATCATTTTCCTGGGGTAAAACGTTTGCGTCAGGAAATGTCTTTATGTGCATCTTTTGATGATTTAAACATTTTGCTCCAAAACTTCTTTGAATACCAGCAACAGAGGCAATCATGAAAGTTATACGCGCTAAAACAGCAGGTTTTTGTATGGGGGTATCTTTAGCCTTGCAGAAATTAGATCAAGCCCTTGAACAGAATAAAGATAAACGCATTTGCACCCTTGGCCCCATTATACATAATCCGCAAGTGTTAGAAGAGTACGCCAATCTTGGCGTCCAATGTTTACACAGCGTTGACGAAGTTCAAGCCCATGATATTGTAGTTGTGCGCGCCCACGGTATTCCGCAGCAAGAAGAAAAAGCGCTTCTTGCCAAAGCCTTCCATGTTATTGACGCCACATGCCCCAAAGTGAAAAAAGCACAAAATGCCATTGCAAAAGCCACAAACAAAATAGCTGAACAAGAACCTAGCTTATTATTATTTGGAGAGGAAGACCACCCAGAGGTACGTGGCCTCATTTCCTATGCTCAAGGAAAGGCATTTGTTTTTGATAGTCTTGAAAAGTTGCAAAGCCTTAACCTTGTCTCTCAAGGAGTTTATGTGCTTGCTTCACAAACCACACAGGATAGTAAAATTTTTCGTGACATAGAAGAACATTTACGCCACAATTACCCAGGCATTCCTGTCTTATCCACTATTTGTCATGCCACACATCAGCGCCAAGAAGATATTATGAACATTGCCTCCCATGTGGATGCAGTAGTAGTGGTGGGTGGCAAGCAAAGCGGTAATACCTGTCGATTGGCCGATGTAGCCGCCGCGCAAGGTAAACCCACATGGCATATAGAAACAGCTGACGAACTGAAAAAAGAAAATTTTTCAACTTTTTCACAAATAGGCCTAACGGCTGGCGCATCTACGCCGAAAAGACTTATAGATACAGCACACAAACTTTTGGAAAGTTTCTAGGCTTTTCTTGCAGGCCATGGTCTGTCATGCGACAAGCACAAGACTACTTTCTTTATAACCATTGTAAAATTCAATAAAAATGGAGCACTCAGGGAGAGCGTATGGCACAAACCAATATTCTTCTCGAAGCCGGAACCAACGAATTAGAAATCGTAGAATTTTTCCTTGATGAGAAAAATTTAACGGAAGACGGCACAAAAACATCCGAAGGATACCGTGGGTATTATGGAGTAAACGTAGCCAAGGTGCTTGAAATCATACGCATGCCCAAGGTGACAGAATTGCCAGAAGTGCAGCACCCCTGCGTTCTTGGGGCCTTTAATTTGCGTTCACACATCATTCCTCTTGTGGATTTGGCCATGTGGCTTGG
>CAZBDD010000202.1:0-3850 GCA_964490475.1 uncultured Desulfovibrionaceae bacterium | reverse complement strand
CCACGGGTATGAACCGTGTGCTCTGACCAACTGAGCTACCTTGCCGTGTTGTTTAATCAACGAGAGAAGTATTTAGCGAAAAGTTATGGATTTGGCAAGTGTTTTTTTTATTTTTTTTTAGTATTATAATTTCAGTGTGTTATATACATAAATAAAGAGCCTGTATTGTGAGTAATTAAAAGCCCCACTTAAGCTTCATGCCCACGCCCACGTCAGAAGCGCTTGGCGCATCTCCCTTTTTTAAGTGGTCAACACTATTTGAAGGAACATGCACTTCTGGGCCCATTTTTACCTCAAGGTCTTTTTCATGCACCACGTCTTTATATGCTCCGTATACATCATGTGTATGGTGTGTTTGATTCTCATCTAGCGATCTCTCGGTGGGAGATTTTGGCGCTACTTGATTACTTACAACGTCGGCCTGATCTGTAAGCACGCCTTTACCAAAGCTAAAATCACTTTTTTTCTTCTTTTGAGCATTTAGCTTTTCTCTAGCTTCACGGCCGGTGTCTGTCACATCGGTTTTAAGACCTTTTGTTTGTAAAAAAGTTTGGCCTGATACGGATTTTTCCCAGAATTCGTCATCCTTGCTAGCAGCAGAGCCCCAAGAGTTCCAGCCATCGTCCACAGGAGCATTTTTACTGGATGCAGCATAAGATTGTCCTGCAACAAAAGGAAGGGAACATAATAAAAAAACAAAAAGACAGTAAATTATGTATTTTCTGTAAAATGAAAGTAGTGCATATCTCATGTGTGAAATAATATGCTCTTTGGTATAAAAAGGCAAGTATTACGGTGCTAAGCTGTTAAAAAAGTGCAAATCACCTTATGGCTTTTTGCACTTTTCAAACAGTTTAATAATCTGTTAAAAACACAGAATTTCTAGAAACGGTGAGCAGCTTACTAGGGTTTTAAGTAGGCATAACCGGCTCTTTGCAAATCTACAATTTCAACAATACCGGCAGGCACCACTTGCATGAAGGACGGTAGGTCTTCTGCTTTAATATTGGCTTTGTTCAA
Source organism: uncultured Desulfovibrionaceae bacterium (assembly GCA_964490475.1). Lineage (GTDB taxonomy): Bacteria > Desulfobacterota > Desulfovibrionia > Desulfovibrionales > Desulfovibrionaceae > CAYJAD01. Next base: position 2,830 of record CAZBDD010000202.1, on the reverse strand, counting down.
TGCATTTTGGCATGCCTTAAACACAACGCCTTGTCCAGAAAGTTCCTCAATGGTAGCGGCATGCACTTCATTGCTGGGCAAATAAAATTGCACGGCTCCGGCATTGGCGAGCACTACCACGGTATAGTCTTGCCCCACTAAGGCTTTTTGATAATTTTTAATGTTGGTTAAAGCCATAGACATACGCCCTGCATCGGGTAAATCAACGTGAACTAATAAATCGTAATGCATGATATTTCCTCATTTTTTTAAGTGTTCTGCTTTTAACTGTCCACATGCCGCATTAATATCTTGCCCCTTACTCTTACGAATAATGGCTGTAATATTTTTACTCCAAAGAATTTTTTCAAAGGCTAATACTTGCTGTGGCGTCGGCGCTTTGTATGGTGATGCTTTGGCAGGATTATATACAATAAGATTCAATTTTCCTTTGACTTTAGATACCAGCTTCACTAAGGCATGAGCATGTTCCGCTCCGTCGTTTACGCCACCAAGCATGAGGTATTCAAAGGTAATTCTTTCTCTGGTTTTGAGAGGATATGAGGCCAAAGCCCGCATAAGGTCATCCAAGTGCCAATGGGCAGCCTTGGGCATAATCTTTTCTCGTAAGGCTTGATCTGGCGCGTGCAAAGAAATGGCCAAATAGGCAAGGCCGCATTCTCCAAGTTCTTTGAGACCTTTTTCTATGCCGCAGGTAGAGACGGTAATGCGGCGCGGAGAAAAATTTAAGCCGTGGTCATCGTTAAGACTTTCTAAAGCTAGCATCATGGTTTTTAAGTTTAGCAAGGGTTCGCCCATGCCCATAAAGACTAAGTTGCGTAACTTGGGGTGATCTGGTCTAGTATCGCCTAAATACTCTCGTGCTACTAACACTTGCCCTAAAATTTCCCCATGAGTCATATTGCGTTCAAAACCCATGGTACCCGTACTACAAAAAGTACATCCCATGGCGCAGCCCACTTGCGAAGAAAGGCATTGCGTTAAACGAATGACACCTTCGCGTGATTCTGAAGGAATGAGTACAGTTTCGACTTGTGCCCCGTCAGCTAGGGTTAATAAAAATTTTACGGTACCGTCTTTGCTTTTTTCTACGGTGGCTACTTCAGGCCATGTAATATGCGCTACTTGCGCTAATTTAGCTCTGGTGGCTTTTGAAACATTGCTCATGCTTTCAAAGTCTTTTGCCATTTTTTGCCAAAGCCACTGCCAAACTTGCAAAGCTCGAAATTTGGGTTCACCCATTTGGAGCATAAAAGCCTGTAATTCAGGAAAAGAGAGAGATAAAATGTCTGTCATAAAGTATGGGGGAAAATTTTTAAAGAAATGTTTTTATGGAGGAAAGTTTTATGTGCGAAAACTTTCCTCCATAAAAAGTATGTTGTCAATATGTATAATGTTTTTATGTACGGTATCTTAAATATTGTACACATAGTAGTGCAAGAATATTCTTTTCAACCTAGGTATATCTTTTTTAAACTTGTTAAATACTCGTACTTTTCATCACTAGCTAGGGGTTATCCTACAGATTTTTGCGCGTAAGCCCGAACAAATTCTATAGCGCTTTGTGTATCTTCCACTTCACAGGAAATTTGTGCTTGTAAAAGGGCTTCGCGTAATACTCCAATCATGGGGCCGGGGGGCAAAGCGGTGTAGTGCATAATTTCATTGCCGTTGAGCAAAGGCTCTAGCATTTGCTCCGGTGTTTCAGCGCGTTCCAAGTATTTCATATTATGGTTGAAATACGTGTATCCCCTATTGCGCGACTTTAAATCAGCCTTAGTCATTTCAATAAGGCGTGGGTATTCATCTAAAGCTTTAAAGCGGCGTATGCCACGGTCGGTAAGCATGAAGTGAAAACGCATATGATAACGCACTAAATGGCAAATAAGGTCAATATCTTCAGCAATAAAATGCAATCGACGTAAAATCTTACGCGTTACTTTAGCTCCCACGCGATGGTGTTGGTAAAAAGTCCATTCGTCATCGTGGAACTGTGCCGTATACAATCGACCAACATCATGAAAAAACATAGCCAAGGTGCCGAACCAATCGTGGCGAAACTCTTCTTCGGGGTAGCGGCGCATGCACTCGATGGTATGTTCAAAAATGGTTTCTTGCTCGCCATCATCATTTTTTTCATGGTGTAGGCAAGATAAAGAGGCTACTTCAGGCACAACGCCATGTAAAATTTGTGTTTCATACATGAGCTTAACAAATTTCCACATGGCTTCGGCAGAAACTTTGCGCCATTCATCCATAATTTGAAGTGTGGGTACATAGTCTAATATGCGTGAACTGGCTCGTACAATGGCCACCCAAGTATTAGGAGTAATGGGTAAATTATAGTTTGCCGCAAAACGTAAAGCACGAATACCTAATAAATAGTTACTACGCAGCATTTCATCGGGAAGGCCAGCAAAAGAGACAGCCCCGGTGGAAAATTCTTCAAAGCCAGCAAAGGCATGTTCTTCTTCTGTGTTGCGAAAACGAGAAAGGTAATTGTCAACACGATCTGTAAAGTTAATATGTTGTACCATGCGTGGAGCTATGCGCAAGAGGGCACGCTCTGGGTGTGTGGCATCTTCCATTTCCATGGGGTAAAAATGAAAAGTGTATTGCTCTTCAACTAAGCATCCAACATAATTTCTGTTTTCGTTGGCCACCATGTTGGGAAAAAGTTTTTGCAGGGTAGCAAAATCTGGTTCACATGCAATGTCAATATGAATAGGTTCATTTGGGTTAGCCAGCTTTACCTGCAAAGGCATATTTATAACATGGGCATCGTAGCCGTTACGTAATATGGTTTTGCAAATACTTTTAGCATCTTGGA
>CAZBDD010000201.1:0-3888 GCA_964490475.1 uncultured Desulfovibrionaceae bacterium | reverse complement strand
TCCTCTCAAAAAAAATATTTAGTCACAAAACAGTCCAAGACATTTGGGATGCTTTAACGCGACCACAAGGTTAGAAGAACACTCTTTCATGCAGATGTCAATGCATAAGATGGAAAAAGTGAAAATAATTTCAAATAAACATATCTTTAATTTTTATACGCCTGTTTTTATTGCTTTTAATTGTTGTGTTTTTATGCAAGCGCATTATAGAATAAGTAGGTTTTTGAGGCTTTTTTATGGTGAATCTCAGTGCTCTTCCCCCTTACTTGTTGGGATACCATTTTTAGGCTCATACCTAACTGAAAAGGTAAGTTTTATTTTTGAGTCAGCTTAGGAAAATTGCAAAACTCTCAACACCACATTGTATACATTTTTTTCTTATGAAAGTAAAGAAGCCCCTTGCGTATTTTTTATACAAGGGGCTTTAATGTATTTTTTCCTAAATCGTGTCGTCAAACTCATTTTATTGGCTATCTCTGCATCAAATTGCACTTGCTTTTTGGGTAAAATACCAGAAAATATATTCTTTCAAAGTATATTTGTCCTCTTTGATGCATCATAGCGGTTCCTTTTATGTAAACTTGTTCTAGCACAAGAATCTTTTAAGAGCCTCAATAAGTTTTTCCATATCAATGGGCTTAGCCACGTGGGCATTCATGCCGCTGTCCATGGCCTGTTCTATGTCTTCCCTAAATGCATTGGCAGTCATGGCCACAATGGGCACTGTGCTTGCGTCAGGGCGATTTAAGGCGCGAATGTTCTTGGCTGCCTCATATCCGTTCATGGTGGGCATTTGGATGTCCATGAAGATAAGGTCATAAAAATTCTCTTTCGAGTTAGAAAAGATTCTTACGGCTTCTGTTCCATCATTGGCTTCATCTATAATGCATTCAAAAGGAGAGAGCAGTTCCATGGCAATTATTCTGTTGATGTCCACATCGTCTACCAAGAGGATGCGTTTGCCGGGTTGAATCTCATCCGAATCTTTGCTTGTATTTTGCTGTGCAATGGCTTTTTGGTCTTTTTGTAACCATAGGGTAAAGGAGAACTCACTTCCCTTTCCTTCTTCTGTTTGTACTACTATATCACTGCCAAGCAATAAAGCTATACTTCTACTGATAGATAGCCCCAGCCCAGTGCCGCCATATTTACGAGTTATATGATTGCCTGCTTGTTCAAAGGGGTTGAAAAGCGTTTTCAAGCTGTCTTTGGCTATGCCAATACCGGTATCGCGTACAGAGAAATAGATGAGATCTTTGTCTTCTGTGCTTTCTTTCAATTCTACAGAGAAGTCGATTTGTCCAAGTTCTGATGTAAACTTTACAGCATTGCCCAATAAATTTATGAGAATCTGGCGTAAACGCAAACTGTCAGAAACAAATTTATCGCAAACCAATGTTTCTTGAGAAACATTGAAAACGATGCTTTTTGAGCTACAACGAGGACGTATGATGTTAGCAACATCTTCTACAAGCTTTGGCAAGGAGAACGTTTCTTCTGAAAGTTCAATTTTGCCGGCCTCAATCTTAGAAATATCTAAGATGTCATTAAGCAATCCCAATAGATGCATGGAAGAAGCTTCAATTTGGGCTATATGCGGCATAAATTCATCTTTTTTGCAATCTTCGTCGATTTTTCTTTTGGTAATATTAGTCATGCCAATAATAGCATTCATAGGGGTACGAATTTCATGACTCATGCGAGCCAAGAATTCACTTTTGGATTCGCTGGCTTTATTTGCTTCAGCCACAGCACCAATGAGATCTCTTTGAGTTTGACGCAATTCTTTTTCTACTGCAACGCGCTGACTTACGTCGCGAGCCACACCAAGAATACCGCGTAACTTTTTATCTGCAGTGAACAGTGGTGTACGCACCACGTCTAAAATTTCTTCGTGACCGTCGACAAAAGTAATTTTTTCTTCTGAGTGAACAGCACAGACGCTTTGAATAGCTTCAAGGTCATTTTCGCGAGACAAAGCATAGACGGCCGATGGTAGAACATCTTTTGCTTTATGCCCTTGAATTTCGTCAAGGTTTTTGTTGAAGGATGTGGCAAAACGTGGGTTAGCAAAAAGATACGTTTCGTTGGCATCTAAGTACCAAATAAGGTCTGGGGAAGAAGAAATGACCGTATCCAATAAAGCGCGTTCGCGTTCAATACGCTCTTGTTCGCTGATAAGGTTTGTAACGTCTTCTAGTATTATGATAAAACCAACAGCATTTCCTTCGCGATCGTTGTAGTAGGCCGGGTTACTTTTGTAATACCTATGTGTGGGTACATAAAGTACCACAGGTTGATCTTTGCCTTCTTTAAATGCGCTGATTGGGTTAGTGGCATTATCAAAAATACTAATATCTGTGTAATAATGCCCTACAGTTTCTTCAAGCTTTTTATCAAGTAGTGTCAAAGCCTGGCTATTCATATAAATAACTTTGCCCTCTAAATCTGTAATAGTGGCAGGGCCTTTGACGCTGTCTTCAATACTTTTGCCCAAATCGTCCAGAGAGTCGGCCAAGATGCCCAATTCGTCCTTTACTGGTGAATTGAAGCGGAAATGGCGCTCTCCATTACGAAAACGCGTAATACCATTAATAAGGTAGGTGATTTTTTGCGTCATGGCAGATGCCATCCACACAGCAATAAGAATGACAAGAACGGTCATGATTATGGTGGACGTAGAAAGACTTACCGTTGTTGCCCAAAGGTTTTTATTAATGGTTTCAAAGGTTTCATTAACTTCAACATTTAAATCTTTGTCTGTGTTGGCAATGATTCTTTCAATTTCTTTTTCAGTTTTAATGGCTGGTGCATGGAAATTTTCAACGCCGGAGCTTACAGTAATAATGGCAAAGCCCAATTTGTCATAGCCCAATTCATTTTTGCCATACTGGCCGGTGTAGTAAGGAATGGCTGCTGTGGTGGTGAGCTTCCAAAGGCCAGACCAAAGAATAAGGAAAGACCCAGAGCCGCCATCGCGGGCAGCATGGTACCAATCTGTACACTGGGGGGCATTGTTTAAGTAGCGGCAATCAAGCCCCACAATACCTTGCTTGATCAAATCTAAAGAGGGTTTTACCTCGCGACTTTGATTTGTAAAAGTGGGTTCATTTTTAATGAAATCCACATAGCTCTCACCGCTGGCTTGCCATCTTTTATATGTAGCATCATCCAAGAGAGGAACATGAGGATCGCCTGTGGCTGGGTCATAACCCGCTATGGAGTGGTGACGAGGGTGCACGATGTTGCGCCCTTTGTTATCCCACATGAATACATAATCCCCCTCAATGGGGTCAGAAAGTTCTGTGTACCGTGCCGTGGCAGGGGTTAAGTGATTAAGCATTTCCATGATATGGTTATGATCTAATACAAGAGAGACGTAGCCTACAATGGCGCCATTTTTTTCTACAGGCGTAGCCCAGCGAATGATGCCTTGAAAGCGTTTGCCATGAGGGTTTTCTGGCCCTGCAAAGGCGGCTTTTTCCGGCTCAAAGGGCAGGCCACGTTTTTCTGTATTAGCAGGCGTGTAGGGACCAATAAAGGGCGTGCCTACATAAGCACCAATAACATTGGAAACATAGATTTCGCCGGCCTTCAGCTTTTTTAATTCTTCAAAATATGTTTCTGCTTTAATGAAGGTGTTTTTCCTATCGCTAACGTCCTTTAAGGCAGAATCCATAATATCAGAGGTGGTAGCTTTGATGATTTCTTTACCATCAAGCCCAATGAAGGTGGCTTCCAAATATAAAGGCTTGGCTTCATATTCAAAAAGATCAGGCTTGCGATAGTGAAAACGATTGCTGTTTTGCTCAGAGGAGGCAGTAAGCTCCCTTATTTCTGATTCTTGGGTGGTAGAAATCCATTTTGTTTTATCTTCAGAGAGGGTCC
>CAZBDD010000200.1:0-3935 GCA_964490475.1 uncultured Desulfovibrionaceae bacterium | reverse complement strand
ATGGAAAAAAGCCTTTCTTGGTTTGCTGTACGTCATGGTAAGCCTGCTTTTGGCTTGGAAGCCAGTAAAAATCTGCCTGTGGTGAAACGCACATATTATCATTTGCATATGATTGAAAGCTTTGCACAAACGCTAGGTATAGAACTTAGTCGTGATTTTGAATTAAATCTTGAGGGTGTGCGCAAAGCTTTGTATAGCGATTTAAGTGTAAATTTTATGGATGGACGTATTATTTTACCCTTGGAAGATGTGCGTAGAAACATACGCTTTCTCCCGCTACAACCTTTAAAAAAACAAGCACCTGTAACTTCTAAACCTATTATGGCTGTTTTACCTAAAAATAAAGCTTTGCAAGTTCATTATGGAAATAGATTGCTTACTACCATTAATCCAGATTGGCATGAATTGGATACCAGTCTTATGGGTGTGAAAGTAACAGTGGACGGAATAGAAAAACAGGTACGCTTTGGCGAAATAGTGCCTGTAAAGAAAAGCTTTGCTACGCTTGCCCCCAAAGGCTACAGAGTAAATGCCATTGGTGCCAATACAGGGCTGAAAGATGAAAATTTAAAAGAGTTTAGTAGTAAAAACTTTATTAAAAGCTATTCTGTGGATAATGGCGGCAGTATTTATAGAGTAGAAACATATCGAGGTAAAAAATTCTGTGGTATGTTTTTGGTGCGCTTTAGCAAGTAATTGATAGAGCTATCAAATATAGGGGGTCGTACAATTATTTTTCAAATATGAGACCTCTGCGCAATTCATTGCGTAGGGTCTCATGGAGCGTTGACGACAGTCAATGCGACCAAAAATCAAGAATAGGCGTAGCTTTGCTTCGCCGTTAAGTGATTGATTTTTGTGCCTTTACCTCTGTACACGATATTATACATTTCAAACAAATTTTCAAATTTTAAACACAAAGCTATATCTGAAAATAATTGTGCAGAGGTCTCAATATATGTGCAGAACTCGTATTAAGTAAGAATCCACCAGCCTAGCTGGTGGTTTCTTACTTTTCCACAAAAAAAAGGCATGGAATCTATAGTTTCCATGCCTTTTGTATTTTATAAGCTTGTTTTGCTCTTATTTACCCATTCCGTTAAGGAAATCTTTATTGCTCTTGGTACCGCGCATTTTTTCCAACAAAAATTCCATGCTGTCAATGGGAGCCATGGGAGCCAAAATTTTGCGCAAAATCCAAACACGATTAAGAACATCTTCACTGAGTAAAAGATCTTCCTTGCGTGTGCCGCTACGATTAATATCCATGGCAGGGAAAGTACGTTTATCAGATAAATGGCGATCAAGATAAATTTCCATATTGCCTGTACCCTTGAACTCTTCAAAGATAACTTCATCCATACGGGAGCCTGTTTCAATAAGAGCAGAGGCAATGATGGTAAGGCTTCCACCTTCTTCTACGTTACGCGCTGCACCAAAAAAACGTTTAGGTCTTTGCAAGGCGTTGGCATCTAGACCGCCAGAAAGCACGCGTCCCGAAGGAGGTGTTACGGCATTATAAGCACGACCAAGGCGTGTGATGGAATCAAGCAAAATAACCACGTCGCGTTTGCGTTCTACAAGGCGTTTTGCCTTTTCAAGCACCATTTCACAAACTTGCACATGGCGTTGTGGTGGTTCGTCAAAAGTAGAGCTCACCACTTCAGCTTTTTTTACGGTGCGCTCCATGTCTGTTACTTCTTCAGGGCGCTCGTCTATGAGTAGTACAATAAGGTAAACATCGGGGAAGTTGGCATTTATGGCATTGGCAAGGGATTGTAATAAGATGGTTTTACCAGTTCTTGGTGGGGCAACGATTAATCCACGCTGTCCACAGCCAATGGGAGCCATAAGATCAATGATTCGGTTGGAAAAATTTTTGTCGCCATTTTCCATAATCAGAGGACTATCGGGATAAATGGGGGTTAAGTTGTCAAAAAGAACTATGTTTCTGGCATGTTCAGGTGGTTCAAGACCGATTTCAGTGACTTTTAATAAGGCAAAATATCGTTCCCCATCTTTAGGAGGGCGAATTTGCCCTGAAACAATATCTCCTTTACGCAAGGAGAATCTACGTATTTGTGAGGGAGAAACGTAAATATCATCGGCTCCGGGCATATAGCTACACAAAGGCGAGCGCAAAAAGCCAAAGCCATCCGGTAAAATTTCTAAGACACCATCACCATAAATGGCTCCATTTTGCGAAGAGCAAGATTGCAGTAAAGAGAAAATAAGCTCTTGTTTACGCATGGAGCTTGCATTTTCAAGATGGTAAATTTCTGCAAGTTCCATGAGCTCTTGCATGGTCTTTGTTTTTAACTCTGAAAGATTAAGAACGCTTTGATTAAGAACAGTTTCAGTGGGTTCTACGATGTCTTCGGGGCTTGCTTTTTTCTTACGCATAGGAATCCAATTATTACGATAAAATGTACAGGGCTTTTATTAAAAGACCATTTTCTAGGCATGTTTACACTACTCTTTGCCAAAGAACAACGTTCAATGAAAGAGCACTTTTATTGATTTTGAAAAAGTTGTCTATATAACTATTAGTACCAGCCAGTGGAGTATAATATATAAAAAAACTTACCACCCGACCCATGGTGGGGGTGTTTGCTGTGGTATTGTATTTTTCTAATTATGCGTGGTTTAATTTCGGCAGCAGCACGTGCATACTGTCTTTTCCATTAAGCACTTGCCCAGTCATGGCATGTACATTTTCTTGAGCACCTTTAGGGGGTGAAAACACGAAGCCATTTTGAGGACAAACCAAGGAGGATTACCGAAGCGAACAGAAGATACCTGTGTTTAACAGGGAAAGCAAGCAAAAATTAGTAGATGGCGATAATTTAAAGGATAATTGCTATGCTTCCTTTGTCGTAACAGTTAGTTGAAAATATCAAATTTCAATGCATTATCTAGCAAAGTATAACATTAGGAGGCAGAAAAAGTTGAAATTTGCAAAAATCAGCTGTTCATAAATTTTTTGTCCTTTTAAGCTGACAATAGCGAGTGAAGTTCTAGTAAAATAGCATATACACTATAGCCGCTGATTTGTTTAAATATTGTATGAAGAGAAGCATTTTAGCTCATGATAAATAGTAAGCAAAAATATTTGAGCAATACCCTTAACATAAAGAGGGCGAATGCTAAAAAACTTATATTTGTTGCATAATTATGCTTGGCCTTAGGCTATGCACAAGGCATGTGTATCATGGATAATCATGCCACATGCAAGAAATATCTGCTATTCCACAGCCTCTTCAGCTTCTTCAGAGATTTTTTCTATAAATGAAGGATAATATGAAAGAATTTTATCACGAAGAACAGATTCTCCCATGCCTAAAACCTCTGCTAATTCACCAGTAATAAGTAGCATGGCTTGCTCTAAAAGCCGTTTTTCACCAAAAGAAAGCTCTTTGTTTTTGCTTATGAGTAAGAGCTCACGCACTACTTTTGCCACTTCTGTAAGGTCAACGCTTTTAAGCTTTTCAGAGTATTCACGGAATCTTCTATTCCAATTTTGTCCAGTATGCACAGTAATATGCTCATCATTACACAAAACATTGAGTATTTCTTGCGCCTTGGTATTGTCGCTCAAAGGACGCAAACCTACGTTGAGCGCATTGTGTACTGGCACCATAAGTGTTATGTTATTAGATACAATACGGACAATGTAAAATTCACACTGAACACCAGATATTTCATCTTGGGCAATGCGTTCAATTTTACCGACGCCTTGGGCTGGATAAACCACTAATTCATCTGCTTGAAACAAGGGAGACCTCGCTCTTTTTGTAGGGTGAGGTAAAGTGTGTTGCCTGAAAAACAGAACAAAGACCAGACACTAATTAAAAGACAATCAGTGAAGTAAAACATTGTGCTATTTCGAATGAATGGGGAGGTTGCAAAGAGAGAGGGGTAAGCACCTTCCAAGA
>CAZBDD010000199.1:1795-3939 GCA_964490475.1 uncultured Desulfovibrionaceae bacterium | reverse complement strand
AGCTAAAGGCGTACATATTGCGAATATTTTACCCATGGAAGAAAATGAATGGGTTACTACAGTATTGGCAGTGCGTGAGTTTGCAGAAAACAAGCATTTCCTCTTTGTTACACGTCGTGGCATGGTGAAGCGTTCTTCTGCCTCTCTTTATGCTAAATGCCGTAAGACTGGCCTTATTGCGGTAGGATTGCGTGATGATGATGAACTTGTTGTGGTTCGTCCCATACGTGAAGATAGCCATATTGTGCTTGCCACTGCCAATGGTTTTTCAATTCGTTTCTCTTGCAAAGATATTCGCTCCATGGGACGTGGGGCCACAGGTGTAAAAGGTGTTGCTTTACGGCGCGATGATTCTGTAGTGGCTTGCGTTATTCTAAAATCAGAAGACCAAACCACAGAAATTATGTCTATTTCTGGAAATGGCTATGGCAAACGTACCAGAGTGGATTTGTACAGAGCACAATCGCGCGGTGGTAAGGGTATTATCAACTTTAAGGTTACATCTAAAACTGGCCAAGTTGTGGGGGCTATGCCTGTTCGCGATGATGATGGTTTAGTTTTGCTTACTTCTTCTAATAAAATTGTACGCATTGGCGTGGAAGATGTTCGTTCTAAAGGTCGAGCAACCATGGGTGTTATGCTTGTGCGCCTTGATGAAGGTGCCAGTGTGGTTGGTTTTGACAGAGTTGATGAAGGTGGAGCGCGTAAAATTGATGAAGAAGATATTTTACTTGACGATATGTCCGAAGGCGAAGTAACAGCCATAAACGCAGAGAATACGGCTGAAGACTCTGAGGAAAATACCTTGGATGAAGCTGATGATTCTTCTTCTGATGAAGAAAACTCTGCCATGAAGGACGAAAATACTTCTGAGGATCAATAGTGTATTTCGTAAGAATAATAGCTTTTTTTTGTTGCTTTTGTTTTTCCTTTTCTCTGTATGATATACGGGAAAAGGAAAACAGTTTTTCTCAAATTCGCTCTGCCTATGCTAAACAAGATTGGATTGTGGCAGAGCGCCTTTTAGTGCGTTTTTTGCGTACAGAAATTGACTTGGACAAAAGCTGGCAAGCATGGCTTATGCTTTTACACGTGGTAGAACATTCTAATACGCCTTTGGATGTTGTTTTATCCTATTTAAATGATATGTTACAGGATTATGCTGAATATCCTGATAAGAAAAAATATATCATGGTAAAAACTGCTATCATTACAGATCAAAAAGATGAATTTGAAAAAAGCATTAAGGCATGGGAAAATTACGTTAATTTACCAAACTTATTGCCAGATGAATCTTTTACTGCCTATCGCCGCTTAATACAATTGTACTTTTTAAAGGGTGATTTCGAAGCTGTGGAAGACACTCTTAACAATTGCACTGTGCTAGATATTAATGCTAGCGACAAGGCATATTGTATTTATAATTTAGCAGACTTAAAAGCTGGTAGAGAACAGTGGGACGTTGCGGCAGAGCTGGTACAGTTAGTGCTTGTTATGAAAATTTCTGAGTATGACAAGGCCCAAGCAGCATTTTTATACGGTGATATTTTAGAACAAAATAAAGAATACAAAAGGTCATTGTCCTTCTTTGAAATTGCTCTAGAGCATTATGGTAATAAAGATGTAGTGCAAGGACGTATAGACAGTCTTAAAAAAAGACTTAAAATTAAATAAGTATTTAACGGAATTTCAAGAGGCAGGAGAATTTTCATGATTCATCACGATTGTGGCCTTATGGGCATTTATGAACATCAGGAAGCAGCTAAATTAACATATTTTGGCTTGTATGCACAGCAACATCGTGGTCAAGAAAGTGCCGGTATTGTCACTTGGGATGGCCACAAAATTTATGAGCATAAGGGTATGGGCCTTGTGCCTGATATTTTTCAAGAAACAGATTTTATAAAACTTAAAGGAAATACTGCCATAGGGCATGTACGCTATAGCACCACGGGTTCTTCTCTTGTGCGCAATGCTCAGCCTTATGTGGTGCATTTTCAAGGTTTAAATATTGCTCTCGCTCATAATGGAAACTTGGTTAATACCGAATATTTGCGTGCAAAATTAGAAAAAAAAGGTGCAATTTTTCAAACCAATAGTGATTCTGAAATTATTGTGCATCTTTTGGTTCGTGCCATGCGTAA
>CAZBDD010000199.1:0-1695 GCA_964490475.1 uncultured Desulfovibrionaceae bacterium | reverse complement strand
AAACGTATCTGTATTGTGGATGATTCCATTGTTCGTGGCACGACCATGATTACAAGAGTAAAAAAATTACGAGAGCTTGGAGCTAAAGAAGTACATATTCGTATTTCATGCCCGCCTGTAAAGCACCCTTGTTTTTATGGTATTGATTTTGCCTCTAACGGTGAACTGATAGCAGCAAATCACAGTTTAGATGAAATACGAAAAATGTTAGATGTTGACTCCATACACTATTTAACTATAGAAGGGTTGCTTCGTTCAGTGAATCATGAAAATCATTACTGTACTGCCTGTTTTACAGGAGAATATCCTGTTCTTTGTGAAAATTCGCAAAGTCGATGTAAGGGCGATTGTGGTTCTCGTTAAGCTAATGTAAGGAAAAAAGAACATGTCAACACAAAGCATTAAAGGTTTTGCAGATTTATTTTCTCCGCAAAGTCTTTTGTATACTCGTATGGAAACAGTGGCGCGAGATATTTTTTCGCGTTTTGGTTATGCAGAATTACGCACGCCTATTATGGAATTTACCGAACTATTTTGTCGCTCAATCGGTACAGAAACCGATGTTGTACAAAAAGAAATGTATACTTTCCCCGATAGGAAAGATCGCTCTTTAACTTTACGTCCAGAAGCTACTGCCGGTGTCATGAGGGCTTATATTCAGTCCTCTTTATACGCTAAAGAAAGCGTAAGTAAGTTGTTTACCTATGGCCCTATGTTTCGTTATGAACGTCCGCAAAAAGGCCGCATGCGTCAATTCCATCAACTTAATTGCGAATGTTTAGGTGCGGAAAGTCCTCATGTTGATGCGGAAGTAATCACAATGTTAATGCTTTTTTTACAAGGTATTGGCATTAATGATGTGGATGTACAGATAAATACTTTAGGTTGTCCGCAATGCAGACCGCAATACCGCAAGCTTTTATCAGAATATTTGGCTTCTCTTGATGCCACAGCTTTATGTGATGACTGTAAAAGACGTATTGAAACAAACCCTTTGCGAGTTTTAGACTGTAAAGTTCCCACATGCAAAGAGCATACGCAAAGCGCACCTAAAATTGATGAAAATACATGCCCTGAATGTGCTGAGCATTTTTCTACTGTGCTTAGTTTGCTTGATGTGGCAAAAATTTCTTATGTACGAAATTCTCGTTTAGTGCGTGGGCTCGACTATTATTGCAGAACTACCTTTGAGGTGGTTTCCGGCGCAGTGGGGGCGCAATCTTCCATTGCCGGAGGCGGTCGCTATGACGGTTTGGTGAAGCAATTGGGCGGACCAGAAGCACCGGGTATTGGCTTTGCTTGCGGTATGGAGCGTTTAGCCATGCTTATGCCAGAAATGGTAGCTCCCAAACCACATTTCTTTGTTATCAGCATGGGAACTGAAGCTCAAAGCTTAGCTTTTACTATGGCTCTAGATTTGCGCAAAGAAGGTTTTAAAGGTGATTTAAGTCAAGGCGGTTCTTTTAAAAGTCAAATACGTCAAGCTGATAAATTACAAGCACGTTTTGTTCTTATTCTTGGTGAAGATGAGTGTAAAAATGGGACTGTCACTGTGAAAAATATGGAAGACGGTTCTCAAGAAAGCATAGCCCAAGATTCTCTTGTGGTTTATATGCGTAACCTTATAAGTTTTTAGAAGTACATAGGCGGATAGTATACAATGAGTCAAGTAAGTAATGAACAAAATATGGACGT
>CAZBDD010000198.1:0-3948 GCA_964490475.1 uncultured Desulfovibrionaceae bacterium | reverse complement strand
CACAATTCATACAGCGTTTCAATAACTTCTTGTGGCTTAATGGCTTTATCTTTGCTGTAGCTCAAGGGGCGCTGTGTAACCCACGTTTGCAATTGAGCAATCCAAGGCTTATGCACTTCTACCCAATCTTTTTCGCCCTGACGAGAAAGCGCAATTTCCAGCATGCCTTCTAATGCCATGCGGCAATCACCCACAACGGGCACTTCTACGCTGACATTTTTGCGAATGGACGTTGGGTCAATATCAATATGAATAATCTTTGCATTGGGGGCAAAAGCCGATATACGACCAGTAACACGGTCATCGAAGCGCGCACCCACGGCCATAATTACATCACAATTATTAATGGCCATATTGGCAGCATAGCAACCGTGCATACCCACCATGCCAAGCCATAAAGGACTATCAGCAGGAAAACCGCCAAGCCCCATGAGCGTAGAAACTACAGGAACTTGCATAGCTGTAGCCACATCATTTACGGCCTTTGCGGCTTCTGAGTTAATAACTCCGCCACCTATAAGCATGACAGGCGCTTTTGCCTGTGTCAAAATATCTACAGACTTGCGCAATTGATTTAAATTTGGTCTGTATGTAGGGTTATAACTACGCATATTCGTAGTTTCTGGCCAAACAAATTCGGTGGTGGCTTGTACTATATCTTTTGGCAAATCTACCAAAACAGGCCCCGGACGCCCAGAACGCGCTAAATAAAAAGCTTGTCGTAAAACATGTGCCAATTGAGTAATATCTTTCACAAGATAGTTATGCTTGGTACAAGGGCGAGTTATACCTACAATATCTACTTCTTGAAAGGCGTCATTGCCAATCAAAGGAGTGGGAACTTGGCCTGTTATGATGACTAAGGGTATTGAATCACAATAGGCTGTGGCTATGCCTGTGACAGCATTGGTAGCACCGGGCCCTGAAGTCACAAGGCAGGTTCCTACCTTACCGGAGGCACGGGCATAGCCATCGGCTGCATGCACAGCGGCTTGCTCATGTCGCACAAGAATGTGACGCAAATCTGTATGACGTGGAATTTCGTCATAAATGTCAATTACTGCACCACCTGGATATCCAAAAATGGTGTCAACTCCTTCACGCTTGAGCGTTTCGAGCAATATCTGTGCACCAGTCATCTTCATTACTTAACTCTCCTGAGTATATGTATCAAGCATAGCTATAAGGCGAGTTTTTCCTTCAAGTTTTTGCTTTTTTAATTGTTTTAAGGTTTGCTCTTCAGTGGGTGTACGATAAGCTTTCCCTTCCAACTTATTTACTTGTTTGGAGTACAAAAGATGGTCATCCCACGCATCTTGTAAATCAGGATTGGTGGGGGCATACTTTTCAAGTAACTCTTTTTCGCGTTGGTCCATCTAAACTCTCCTTGGTTAAAGGTTATCTATAATTCCATGAACCTTAAAGGAACATGGAAAAAATATTCATATAATCTCACCCTTGCGTGTTCTGTCGTTCACTTACTTTGCTAAGAAAGTTTCATGGCATATTGCAATAAAGAATTTACCAAAATTCTATCTAGCAATTCAATACAGATTAATACAATCACGGGTGAGAAGTCTATGCCACTTGTATAAGTAAAAGGCAATAGTTTTCGTATGCGATAATACACAGGTTCTGTCAAAGCACGCAAAGTACGCACCACTGGATTGTAAGGGTCTGGGCGAACCCATGTGAGCAATGCAGATATGACCACAACCCAAAAATACACTTGTAATAAGCCCTTTAGAATATAGCCTATGGCTTGTAATGTATTGGCTAAAATAATCATTTTCTTACCTCATATCCTCTTTACTCTTAAACAAGAGGAGCTAGAATTTTTTGCAATGCGCTAAAGGAAGCAACATTCACCGTGGCCTCAAGCTCCATGCTTTCATAAGCTACAAAAGGCACGCCAGCCGCTGCTGATGCAAGCTGATCTGTTTGGCTATCACCTACAAAAATAACGTTTTCTTTGGCTACATTCCATTGTTCAAGAATAGCAAAAATCCCTTCTGGACTAGGCTTTGGAGCAACATGCTCAGAAGTAATAATAGGTGAAAACTCTCGAAGAAATTCAAATTTATCCAGAACAAACTTCATGCCATTCGCGCGATTGGTGTGCACTGCAAGACGTATATTATTTGCTTGTAGCCATAACACAAAATCATAATATTCTGGCTTTAATTCTACCATGGGCATAATATCTCGGCCGTAATTTACAGTTTCTGTGCATACTTGTAGCAATTGCCCATGCAAGTGCTCAGGAATTAAATACTCCAAAGCCTGCTTTACCGTAGACATATAAGTATAGGCTTCTTGCTCTTGTGATAAAGGGGGCAAAGCAAAAGCCTCAAGAATTCTATTGTAATATAAAGCATTGCATTTTTTTGAGTCAATAATAACTCCGTCACAATCAAAAATAATCCCCTGCACTTTTTGGGGAAGCGGTGCAAAAGTTGCCATTACCATGACTCCAAGATAATACAATGTAATTTTTTTTCAAGCCAAGGCGCAGCTTGCAATTGCTTTTCACTTTTTTGTAATGCCTGTCCAATAGAGAGGGTACATTCTTTACCCATGGTATTTTCTAAGCCTAGTATTTGTAAAGACGCATCACTTAAAGGAAGCCATGTAGCAACATCTTGCAAAGCCACCCCCATATCGTCACTATTTATCACAATATGGCACGCCTCTGGTAAAAAATGTGCAGCATTTTCTAATACCAATTCCCAAGGAGGCAAAGGAAAGCTCATATTCCCTAAGGTATTTTGAATATTTTCAAGACTGCTTAAGGCTTCATCTTGCTCCACACCAAGTGCCTGCACAAGAGTTTGAATACTCTCGCTGTAATTTTGGGAAAGGGTCTGAATTTCAAAGACATGCTCTTCCATAAGCCATGCCCATAATAAAAACTTTTGTGCTGCTCGCAACACATGCACGCTGGCCTTAGGCTGTGCTGCCTGTGTATTTTGCGAGAAAGAATTTTTATCTTGTTCACTTTGCACAAAAGCGTCGAGAGCTTCTTGCTCTTCTACCACCTGCAATTGTGAATACGGACTTTGCATGGCAGCAAGAGCTTGCAATGGCACCCCAGAAAGCGCCGCTTCGCCCATGGCCTTCATATCCATAAGACAAGCTGCTACCTCTTGTGCTGTGAAGGCATAATTGCTTGGCACCCATGTACTTGGGCTTTGCTCTTTAAGGCCAACACCTAAACTGTGAGCATAGGCTAAAGGTTTTTTTTGAAAAAGACTAATATTTTCATGCAACAACGGCATATAGAGCAAGGGGGTTTCCAAGGGCATACGTCTCCTTTACAGTAATCTTACGACCACTATAAACGCAGATGCAAAAGGAAGCAATGTTTGAAAGGCCCTTATTAAAGAATTTTTCCACACATCATGGCCTTTATTATATTCTTACAAGCTTTATTTCCTTAATTACCCACTTGACCTAATGCCAAGCCCTGCGTATAAAGTTTGCATGTAATGAAGGAATGGGGAGGTCGCAATGTTTGGTCTTGGAATGCAAGAAATACTATTAATACTCGTTGTTGTTGCACTTTTTTTCGGGTGGAACAAATTACCAGAAATCGGAAATGGGCTTGGTAAGGCTATACGCAATTTTAAACGCGCTTCCATCGAGCCAGATGAAGTGGATATTACCCCAAAAGATAAGCAAAATAGTGATGAAAAGCCTAAGGCCTAATTAACACTTTGAACAAAGCTTTCACAGAGGAGAAAAAGTCATGGTAGCAGAACAAATTTCTATATTCTTGGAAAACAAAGCAGGCCGTTTGGCTGAGGTAACCCGCGCTCTAAGTGAAGCAGAAATCAGCATTAGAGCTCTTTCCCTTGCAGATACTTCAGACTTTGGTATTTTGCGTATTATTGTTGCCGACCATGATAGAGCAAAAAATGTTCTTAAAGAAAAAGGCTTTACCACAGG
>CAZBDD010000197.1:0-3966 GCA_964490475.1 uncultured Desulfovibrionaceae bacterium | reverse complement strand
GCAATACGCAAAAAGTCATGAATGGCAGCCCCATGAGGCGCCGTAACCACAGCTATCCTTTGTGGATTAATAGGCAGAGCTCTCTTACGCTCATGCTGAAAATAGCCCAAAGCCTGAAGCTTTACCTTAAGCGCTTCAAAAGCAGCAAATAAGGCTCCGCGCCCTCCCTCTTGCATAAGAGACACTGTCAGTTGATATGAGCCCCTAGGCGCATAAACAGAAATGGTACCAGCACACAGCACTTCCATTCCGTTTTTCAAACTTTGTGCCAGTGACGGTCTCGGCCCATCTTCAAAAACTTCACCGGTAAGCGGATCAAATTTTTCTTCACTACGCTGTGCCTGCTTAAACCAAACACAATTAAGTAATGCATCACTATCTTTGAGCGAAAAGTACATATGCCCTGAACTTGGGCGAGCAAGATTACTCACCTCCCCTTTCACCCACACAAAAGGAAAGTTCTTTTCTAGTGCACCCTTTATGTGTGAAGTTAATTCACGTACGGAATATATGTTACTCAAAGAAAGGCCTTTTATTTTATATTATTAAAGTTTAAGTTTAGGTTTTATAGGGAAATGTTTTTAGGGAAAAAAGCTCCCCCACACCCCTTCAAAAAAACACTTTACTCATTCGCTACAAAAATCGTGTCGCTACCCAATAACAAAATCAACCATTCAAGACAAGCGTCTAAACTCAAGTAAGTTATTTGCGCTAAAAAATTTTTTTGTCATTTTAGACTGTTTTCATAGGAACTGATTTTTTGGGTGTATTAAAGAAGAGAAATGTATTTTTATATATCCTCCTAGTATTTGATTAAAAAAGTCTTGACCTTAGCTCTTACCTGTGACTATACTTCACATATCTCATAGAAAGTTTTCAACTTTATAAAACTGCCTTCCTTTTCAAAATGACACAAAAATAGCTTGTCATTGCTCCAGAAAAAATTTATTAATAGTAAGCATTATCAACACGTGCAAAAACTTTGTGTTTTATCACCTGTTTTATTTTTTGGAGGTCATATGGATGTCGTCTTGTTATCACGGTTACAATTTGCTGTAGCTGTCTTCTTTCACTTTGTTTTTGTACCACTAACTCTGGGACTTTCTGTGCTGCTTGCGTGGATGGAAACACGTTATGTGCGTACCGGTGATGAATTTTGGAAAAAACAATGTCAATTCTGGGGAAAACTCTTTGTTATTAACTTCACCCTTGGTGTAGTGACGGGTATTACTCTAGAGTTTCAGTTTGGCACCAACTGGTCCCGCTATTCTGAATATGTGGGAGATATTTTTGGTTCCCTCTTGGCTGTAGAAGCTACAGTAGCCTTTTTCTTAGAGTCTACTTTCATAGCCGTCTGGGTATTTGGTTGGAAAAAGGTGAGCAAAAAAGTACACCTTTTTGCCATCTATATGGTAGCTTTAGCAGGAAATATTTCTGCAGTATGGATTATTCTTGCCAACGGTTGGATGCAAAACCCTGTAGGCTATGTATTGCGCAATGGGCGTGCAGAGCTTGAAAGCTTTTTTACCGTTATCAGCAATCCTTATGCATGGGGTCAATATTTCCACACAGTTATTTCGGCATGGATGCTTGGCGGTTTCTTTGTGCTCGGCGTCTCTGCATGGCATTTACTGCGTAAAAACCAAGTAACCTTTTTTGGTGCTGCCTTTCGCATGGCGGCTCCCTTTACCCTCGTTATGGCACTATTAGTAGGTGCAAGCGGTCACCATCAAGGTCAAGTAGTGGCAAAATATCAACCTGCTAAGCTTGCCGCCATGGAAGCCCTCTGGGAAACAAGTACTGAGGCTCCCTTACATGTTTTTGCATGGCCAAATGTAGAAAAAGAAACGAACAGCTTTGAATTTTTAAGCCTTCCAGGCATGACTTCTTGGATTTCATACGGCGATACCAAGGCTGAAGTAAAGGGCTTAAAAGCCTTCCCTAAAGAAGATCGTCCGCCTATTTGGATTACCTTCCTCTCTTTCCGTACCATGGTAGCTATGGGAGTAGCATTTATACTCCTTGCCATGTTCGCTTTCTGGCAACGTAACCGTCAAGAGAATATGAGTCCTTTACTTATGCGTTGCCTAGTGTGGACTATTCCCTTCCCCTACATTGGCATTATGCTGGGTTGGGCTGTGGCAGAAGTAGGTCGTCAGCCTTGGATTGTATACGGACTTATGCGCACTTCCGACGCTGTCTCACCTGTGCCGGGAAGCAGTGTGGCCATATCTTTAGTTGCTTTCATCGTAGTGTACTCCATGTTGGGACTTGTTGATATCTACTTATTACGTAAATACGCCTGCAAAGGTCCAAAGGTTTAAGGGGGAAATATGTTAGAAACCACTTGGTTTGTACTCTGGGGCCTTTTATGGGCTATCTATTTTATCTTGGATGGTTTTGACTTGGGCTTAGGAACACTGCTTCCTTTCTTAGCCAAGGACGAATATGAAAAAAGAGTTATCTATAACGCCGCCGGTCCTTTTTGGGATGGCAACGAAGTATGGCTTATTACCGCTGGTGGTGTTACTTTTGCCGCCTTCCCCAAAGCCTACGCTGTTATGTTTAGCGCCCTGTATGCGCCGCTTTTAATTATTCTTTTTTCTCTTATCTTCCGCGCAGTTTCTTTTGAATTTCGCGGTAAAGAAGACCACCCTCTATGGTCAGCCTTTTGGGATAAAGTGCACTTTATCTCAAACTTTATACCCGCTGTGCTCTTTGGTGTTGCCTTTGCCAACTTATTTATGGGCATTCCCATTGACGGTGACGGCGTATATCATGGTAATTTATTAAAATTACTTAATACTTATGGTATAGCTGGTGGCGTATTCTTCTTAGTAATTTTTGCAATGCACGGTTCCATTTGGCTTTCCTTTAAGTCAGAAGGTCAATTGCAAAACAGAGCCATTGCCACAGCCATTTTCTTATGGCCCATTATGTTAATCTTATTGGTAGCCTTCTTGATACTTACGTATATGTATACCAATATCTACAATAACTACTTTGATATGCCCTTGCTGTTCTTAGTTCCAGCTGTTGCTTTGGTGGCACTTTTAGCTGTACGCAAAATGCTGTCTGAAGGAAAACTTTTCATCGCATGGGCCTGCAGCGGTGTGTATATTTTAGGTGTTACCTTCTTTGGCGTGCTGGGTATGTTCCCCGGAATTATTATCTCCAGCATGGATCCAAGCTTTACCGTCACTGCTTATAATGCCGCCTCAAGCCCCTTAACACTAAAAATTATGTTAGGTGTTACTTTGGCTTGTATACCTATGGTTTTAGCCTATCAAGCATGGATGTATAAAACATTCTCCGGTAAAGTTACTGCAGAAGATTTAGAAGACGACCACGCTTATTAAACACTTCCCCTCTGAGACAGGTTGTTCGCAGCCTGTCTCTTTTTTTACGCTCTTATTACCGACATGAACAATTCTTTACTATATAAGACTCCTGCACAATTTATTATGCTGAACCCTTTATTAAAACAAAAAGCTTTATTTTAATAACCGCCAAGTATTGTATAAAATCAAAAAATCTCATATATTCATTTCAGTCTATGAACATTTTATACCTATTAGGAGATGAACTTATGAAAAAATTTTTTCTTCCCTGTGCTGCTGTGTTAGCTCTTAGTCTCACCTTACCAAGTATTTCTTTTGCCACTGCAAATTGGTGGGGTGACCGTTGTGATGAAAAAACTAATATCTGTGTAAATATTGTTAATGTAAAACAAAACAATATGGGTTTTTGGTCATTTCTTTACACTTTTTATAATAAGGGTGAAGATGCTGAAAAAGGACTTTGCTCAGGGGTAGCTGCCTTTGAAAGTGAAGAAAGTCGCGATGCAGGCTCTATGTTTTATAAATTTTCCATAGGCGCTGATAACGCTACCCTTACCGTTTCTCACGAAAAAGATGTACCTATTAAAGAAGAAGATGGGTGCACAAAGGCTTTTTTCGGTACATA
>CAZBDD010000196.1:0-3977 GCA_964490475.1 uncultured Desulfovibrionaceae bacterium | reverse complement strand
AAGTCTGACGAAGCAGATTACCCATTTTCAGCAAACAGTTTTAGGGGAGTAAAGGTGGAAGCATTAACCCCTCCACCACCGGTAATCCTAACATAATATTTGCATTAGCCAAAGCCTGACCAGATGCACCACGGCATACATTATCAATGGCACTTACGACAATAAGTCTTTGCGTACGCGCATCTACCACTAGGCCTATATCACAAAACATAGTGCCACGCACATTCTTTGTTTCCGGCAATTCTCCCATGGGTAAAACCCGAATCCAAGAGCTTTGCGCCCATGTTTTAGTGTATACCTCATGCACAGCCTCTAAGGAAATATCTTGTTTTAATGTGGCATACATAGTGGACAAAATGCCTCTATTTATGGGCAATAAGTGCGTATTAAAGGAAAGTATAATATCTTCGCCGGCAATGACAGAAAGTTCTTGTTCAATTTCTGGCGTATGACGATGTTTTCCTAAATTATATGCCTTAAAGGTATCTGAAACTTCACAAAATAATGACCCCACAGCGGCCTTGCGCCCTGCGCCTGTAGTACCGGATTTTGCATCAATAACAATGCCATCGGTAGAAATGAGACCATGCTTTAAAGCGGCATACAAGCCCAGTATAGCTGCGGACGGATAACAACCAGGATTAGCCACCATAGTGGCTTTGGCAATCTGCGCGGCATATAATTCCGGTAAGCCATAAACAGCTTTACGCAAAGTTTCAAGCTCTGTATGAGGAGTATTATACCAGCTTTCATACACATGTTCATCGCGCAAACGAAAATCTGCCGATAAATCCACAACCTTTACACCTTTGGCACATAAAGCAGCACCCATGGTCATGGCTGTGCTATGTGGCACAGCAAGAAAAACTATATCGCAATTTTCTGCGGCTTTATCTACATCAGGAGCAGAAATAACCACGTGAGCCCCAGGCAAACCTCGCAAAAAAGCATAATGGTCGCCAAGCACCTTACCCGCTTCTGCACGAGAAGCCGCTAATACCAATTCCATGGATGGATGCAAGGTCAACAGACGCGTCAACTCCATACCTGTATATCCGGTAACTCCAATAAGTCCTACACGTATTTTTTTGGTCTCTTTCATGATTTTTCTAACAGCCTGTTAAAATATTATAAAAACTATTTTGTCTTTATCACATACTTCATGCGTACTTCATAGAGAATATCTTTTAGCAAATTTGTTTCTTCTTCGCTTAGGCAACCCTCTGTTTTTACAAATAGCATTTCTAAAATATCAATGGTATGACGAGCTAATTCTAAATTTTCTTCCATATGCCCTGTATCCGGATTGGGCACTGCTCCCAATTGCATTAAGGCCGAAGAAGCCAATGACAAAATAAAAGTTGAAAAAGTCACCTGAGGCATGGCTTTAGCTACATTTCTTGCTACATCTTCCATATCTTAACTCCGTATCTGTGTAATGCTTGTACCACAAGGCACCTGTAAAGCGTTTTCATAAGCACATAGTGCTTCTTCCAAATAATTGCGGCATGCAGAGTAACCGCCGGCATCCTTTAAAGCACGAGCCAATGCATAAAGCCCTGCGCTCACATCAGCCCAATCCACCCAGCCCATATGGCCTATGCGCACAATGCGTCCTTTAAGATGATCTTGGCCTCCGGCAAAAACGACACCATATTTTTGTGCTGCAATATTTACCACTTGCGTGCCGTCTACTCCCTGAGGTAACAATACAGAGGTCAAGCCCCAAGTGAAATTTTCTTGAACAAAAGGCGTCAACCCCAAGGCCTCTACGCCTTTTCGTGCCATCATGGTAAGAGCCCATTGCTTGCGAAATAAAGCCTCTAAAGCTTCGTCAGCGCTAGAGCCATTTTCAAAAATCATATTTAAGCTTTCATCAAGGGCAAGCAATAAGCTTACAGGTGAGGTAAAGAGCGTTTGACCTTTACGTATATTTTCTCTTTCTTTAAGCAAATTAAAATAAAAACAATCTTGAGGGACGCCTTCGGCTTTTTTCCATGCTCTAGCAGAAAGTGCCAACAAGCTTAAACCCGGAGGTACCATAAGTCCCTTTTGTGAACCTGTCAGCAAGCAATCTATGCCCCAAGTATCTAAGGGACAAGGTGAAATTCCCACGGCTGAAATACCGTCAACCACCAGCAAAACAGAGCGTTGCCGAGTTATGGCAGCCACCTCTTGTACAGGGTGCAAAGCCCCCGTGGAGGTTTCGCTCAATTGTAATAAAACACCGCTAATACTGGGGTCAGCATCAAGAGCCTTAGCAATATATTCACCGCTTACCGTGGTGCCCCATTCAAGCACAAGCTCTTGCACCTCAAGGCCGTGAGTTCTGGCAATTTCTCCAAAGCGTTCTCCAAACTTGCCGGCATTGACCACAAGCACTTTTTCCCCTTTAGCAAACAACCCATGCACAGCGGCAGTCATGGCCCCCGTACCCGAGCAACTCAGCGGCAGTACAAGCTGCTCTGTAGCAAAAAGGTTTTGTAATTTTGGCTGCATGTTCAGCAAGAGTTCTTTAAAGACATGCTTACGGTGGTGTAACATTTCTTCTGCCATACGCAAGCGAACACGAGAAGGGATAGGGGTAGGCCCAGGGGTCAATAAGCGATTCTTTTGGAGCATACAAGCCTCATAAAAAGCAGTTTTACAAATATAATTTGGTTCATGGTGCCACAAGTTCACTAGGAAAATCAATAACCATTTTTATGCCTTCGTCAAGGTTTTTCATATACCACGTGGAGCATTGTTGCAAAATATTTGCAGGGCTATGTGCATTACTTTGCACTATTTTCCCAAAAGTTTTTATACAAAGAGTTCCTTGGGAAGGTATTTCGTATTTTTGCAAAGAAACACGTTCCTCTGTTGTTATATGACGAGAAGTGACTATCAGGCGTTTGCCTTCAATATGAAAATTAAAAATCCCTGTAGCTTCGGGAAGGCTGTAAGGAGATGTATATTGAAACTTGGTTTGAAAAACATCTGTAGCCACGGTACGCACATCAAAAATTTGTGGGTTACGCTCTTGCATAACTCTTTTAAATTCTGAAAAAATCTGTTTAGAAAGTTCTTCTTTATCCCATGCAGGATCATCAAGAACTTTTTTGCTATATAAACCTGCCATGCGCATTTCACCTATAAACTCAAAGACATAGTTCTTTTCTGTCAAAGTAAGTGTGGCCATGTATTTGTTTGGCACAAAGCAAGCGCTAAGCCCAAAAACACAAAGCATGCAAAAAATCAATACTCTTTTTCTTAACATAAAACCTACATAGATACCTAGTGTGCTTGTCCCCAATTCTCACCAACTCCCCAATCTACCACCAAGGGCACATTAAGGCTTTTACCATCGGGACACACAGCCCCCATAAGTTTTGCCACACGTTCACCCGCCTGTTGCGCAGTGTTTTCCGGTACCTCCAGCACCAATTCATCATGTACTTGCAAAGCAAGTTTTGCATGTAATTCCATGAGCGTGGCATCGCTATCTACAGCTAACATGGCCAATTTGATGATATCTGCCGCAGAACCTTGAATGACCGTGTTAATGGCTTGACGACGCGCCAAGGAAAATTTCATATTATTGGTGGAATAAATATCTGGAACGGCGCGACGACGCCCAGCTAAGGTCATTACATATCCTTGAGCTTTGGCTTGTTCTTCAATACCTTCGTAAAAAATCTTTAATTTGTCTAAATGTCGGAAGTAATTTTCAATAAACTCTTTAGCTTTAGCTGTGCTAATACGTAATTCTTGTCCTAACTTTTGCGCCCCCATGCCGTAAATTAAACCAAAGTTAATGGTTTTAGCATTGCGTCTTTGATCACTGGTTACCAAGTCTGGTGCAACCCCATAAATAATGGCCGCGGTATTGGTATGAATATCCATATTTTGCTGAAAAGCTTGTAAAAGAACAGGATCTTCAGACATATGCGCCAGCACACGTAATTCCACTTGCGAATAGTCAGCAGAAATAAGCA
>CAZBDD010000195.1:0-3998 GCA_964490475.1 uncultured Desulfovibrionaceae bacterium | reverse complement strand
TGTTCTCCTTTAAAGTTTGCTACAAAATAATTATAATTTTGTCCAGAAAATTAGCTGAAAAGGCCTTGGACACTCTTGACGAATAATTTTTTTGCCGTATGTTTCTGTTGACAAAATACTCCCTACGGAAAAAACGAGGAAGGCATGGCTAAAAATCTTATCATTGTGGAATCACCTGCCAAGGTGAAAACCATTAAAAAATTTCTGGACGCAAAATACCAAGTGCTTGCTAGTGTTGGGCATGTGCGCGACCTTCCCTCCAAAGAACTGGGGGTAGACGAAGCCAATAACTTCATGCCGCAATATCAAGTCATTGATAATAAGAAAAAAGTTGTCAGCGATTTACGTGCTGCCGCCGCAAAGGCCGATGTAGTCTACCTTGCCCCCGACCCCGACCGCGAAGGAGAAGCCATTGCTTGGCATGTGGCAGAGCTTATAAAAGACAAAGTAAATGATATTCAACGTATTCAGTTTAACGAAATTACCGCTAAAGCTGTACGTGAAGCTCTTACCCATCCCCGCCCTTTGAATGAAAACCTCTTTGATGCACAGCAAGCCCGTCGTATTTTGGATCGTCTTGTGGGCTACAAAATTTCTCCCTTGCTCTGGAAAAACGTCAAGCGCGGCATTTCTGCCGGACGCGTGCAATCAGTGGCTTTGCGCCTTATTGTAGAGCGCGAAGAAGAGCGTCGTGCTTTTACACCAGAAGAATACTGGCTCTTTAAGGTGCTTTTACAAGCGCAAGAGCCCCCTACTATTAAAGCCGATTTATATAAAATTGAAGGCAAAAAAGCCCACGTTCCCCATGCAGAGGCCGCGCAAGCTTTAGAAGAAGCCATGCAAGGCAAGCCCTATATGGTAGAGAAAATAGAGGAAAAAGAACGCCAAAAGGCACCTATGCCTCCTTTTATCACCTCTACCTTACAACAAAGTGCCAACCAGCGCCACGGATATACGGCTAAACGTACCATGAGCATTGCCCAGCGCCTCTATGAAGGTGTGGAAGTAGGCGACCACGGTCTTACAGCCCTCATAACCTATATGCGTACAGATTCCATACGCATTGCAGATGAAGCCAAAGCCGCCGCCGCTGATTTTATTGTTAAACAATTTGGGCCAGATTATTTGCCCGGAACGGGTGCTAAAGCTCCCCGCAAGGCTAAGAGTAAAGGCAGCGTACAAGATGCCCACGAAGCCATCCGCCCAGTAGATGTGCATATGACACCAGAAATGGTAAAACCCTTCTTACCGGCAGAGCAATTTACCCTGTACAGGCTTATTTGGTCACGTTTTGTGGCCTCACAAATGGCTGCAGCACGCTTTCATGATACTACGGTCACCATTTCCTGTGGCCCTGCTCAATGGCGTGCCAAGGGCAATCGTCTACTTTTTGCTGGCTGGACAGCAGCCTACCCTCGCTCTTCCGAGGAAAGTGAAGCAGATTTGCCACCTTTGAAAGAAGGGCAAGAACTGGCCTTGGAAAAACTTACTAAAGAGCAAAAATTTACCCAACCTCCACCGCGCTATAGCGAAGCTTCCTTGGTGCGTGAGCTAGAAGAACAAGGTATTGGGCGTCCTTCCACCTATGCCAGCATCATTTCTACCTTACAGGACAGAGATTATGTAAGTCTTGCTGAAAAACACTTTGCCCCCACAGATTTAGGATCAGTGGTATGTGAGCAATTGCGCAATCATTTTGCCACCCTCATGGACGTAGGCTTTACGGCTCAAATGGAACAAAACCTAGACAAAGTGGCCGATGGAGAGCGTAATTGGGTAGATTTAATGCAAGCATTTAATGCTGATTTCATCCCCACCTTAGATGCAGCCGCCAAAAACATGCAAACGGTCAAAGGGGGCATGGATACGCACATTGAATGCCCTGATTGCGGCAAAGCGCTTATGATTAAATTTGGCAAAGCCGGAAGCTTTTTGGCTTGTTCTGGCTACCCTGAATGCTCCTACACTTCTAACTTTGAGCGCGATGAAAACGGTGTTGTTATTCCCGTGGCTCGTGAGCAAATGGTACAAGAAGTTGTGGGCACCTGCCCAGAATGCCAAAGTGACCTTGTTATAAAAAAAGCTCGTACTGGCAGTCGTTTTATTGCGTGTACAGGCTATCCAAAATGCAAACATGCCGCGCCTTTTTCCACTAAGGTACCCTGCCCTCGTTGTGATAAAGGGGAACTTGTGGAAAAAAGTTCTAAGAAAGGGAAGATTTTTTACTCTTGCAACACCTATCCCCAATGTGATTACGCCCTTTGGGACATGCCCATTGCCGAGCCTTGCCCGCAATGCGACTCTCCCCTACTTACACGCAAAATACTGCGCGGCGGAGCCACAAAAATTGTTTGCCCCGAAAAAAGTTGTAATTACGTCAAAGAAGACGAATAATTCATACACTATGCTATAAGGAGAAAAATAATGGCAAATCCCAACGTACTTATCGAAACCACCTCCGGTGATATTCTTGTGGAATTATTTCCCGAAGCGGCCCCAAAAACCGTGGAAAATTTCCTATCCTATGTGGATGACGGCTTTTATGCCAACACCATCTTTCACCGCGTTATCCCTAACTTCATGATTCAAGGCGGCGGCATGGGCGCACGCATGGACGAAAAAGAAACCAAAGCCCCTGTGGAAAATGAAGCAAACAATGGCCTAAAAAATGACAAGGGAACCCTTGCCATGGCTCGTACCATGGATCCCCACAGTGCAACAGCACAATTTTTTATCAATCATACCAATAATGATTTCTTGAATCACAGCGAACCTACCATGA
Source organism: uncultured Desulfovibrionaceae bacterium (assembly GCA_964490475.1). Taxonomy (GTDB): domain Bacteria; phylum Desulfobacterota; class Desulfovibrionia; order Desulfovibrionales; family Desulfovibrionaceae; genus CAYJAD01. Next base: position 1,216 of record CAZBDD010000195.1, on the reverse strand, counting down.
ATGGCTGGGGTTACTGTGTTTTTGGTAAGGTCATTGAAGGCATTGAAGTGGTTGACAAAATTGCCAAGGTAAAAACCAAAAGTATGGGCATGCATGACGATGTGCCCGTAGATATGGTGATGATCACCAATGCCAGCCGCTTTGAATAAGAACTGATTCATCTATTTATTGAAGGGGAAGGGACACTTTTGCTAACGCCAAAAAGTTGCCCCTTCCTCCCTCAAACTCCCCCCATCCCCTCAAAACGCGCCACCAGTATTATCAGCATGTTATGGATTTACCTCTGTACAGCATAATTTTTTCAAAAAAAAGCTCCCTCTTAACCTAAAAGAGGAAGCTTTCATATCTCATCTAGCGCCTGTTATATTTTACTATAACTACACGACGCCGTGTTCACCGGGTTTTTCATACTCTTCTTCGTGTTGTTCACGCACATAGTCTTCTGTGGTGCCCAAAGCCAGCAATATAGCCGAAGACACATAAACTGAGGAGAATGTACCCACAACAACGCCTATAAGCACAGTTAGAGCGAAATCATTAATAATACCACCGCCCAACACATATAAAGCAAGTGCTGCTACCATGGTAGTACCTGAAGTTAAAATAGTACGCGACAGAGTTTGATTGACGCTGGTATTAATAATAGCTTCTAATGGCTTATCTTGCATACCTTGTAAATTTTCACGTACACGGTCATATACAATGATAGTATCATAGAGCGAGTACCCGATAAGGGTAAGTAAGGCTGCCACCACATTGAGGTCTAATTCACGCCCCAGCATGGCCAGTATACCAATGGTGATAAGCACATCATGCAAAAGCCCTACTATGGCCCCTAAGGCAAAGTTCAAGCGTAGCCTCCAGCAAATTATCACCGTGATAGCCAATGCCATGAGCACCAAATAGCCCATACCAAGACCGGTAAAGCCCATGCCATACATGCTGCCCCATAAAACTACAGTCATAAGGGCCGCCGTCATCCAGCGTTGTTCAAAGCGTCCGGAAATATATACTGCAATAAGCAAAACAGCATAATACATGGCCTCAAGAGCTTTATTCGTCAAATCTGCCCCTACCTTGGGACCTACTTGCTCTAGCCTTTCAATAACAACGGCATTGTCTGGAAAAGCTTTAGCTAAAGCCTTTTCCACATTTTCTCGTAATTCCACAGCATTGGCATCTAGAGTAGAAAAGCGTAACAAATAGTCACGATTGC
>CAZBDD010000194.1:0-4008 GCA_964490475.1 uncultured Desulfovibrionaceae bacterium | reverse complement strand
GCCTGTGGCACCGATATAAAGAGCACTTAGCATACGACTTCCTCTTTTATTTACCATACTTTTTTATCCCTAGGGATAAAATATACGGTGCTTTGATTCTTGCTCCATGCAACTAAGCGAAATAGGCAAGCTTTTTTATGGCTATTAATTCACGTTTTGAGCTTGTAACTTCATGCTCTGTTTTTTGTACTTATTCAAAAGAGCATTCCATTAAGCACTGTGCAGAATCATCATGATATATAAGCGGAAAAAATTTCCTACTTAAAAATCTTTATAATTTATATAGCAGATAGTATGCCAACGTAGCAAAAAAATCTCGCACAATTATTTTTACGTGAAATTTCTGAAAGTTTACAAAGCTAAAAAAAGTGTTGTGCTGGATTAAAAAGCATAGAAATAAATCATTGTTACGCTTGACCTTAAAAACATATACAGCTACGGTGAACTATGGCAATTCTGTCATGTCTTCTATTTTTCTGTACCTAATTTTAAAAACTGGAGTTTTTATGAAAAAGACTTGTAAATGTTTAAGCGTTTTCGGAGTTTTTGTAGGTCTTACAGTTTTTACTCTCTCTGGAGCAAGCTTTGCGGATGAAAGCAAAGGCAAGCAACTTTATACCTCTTGCGCAAGCTGTCATAGTGCAGGTAATAAAAATCTTGCAGGTAAGGATGAAGGATATCTTTTGTCAAAAATGCAAGCTTTTAGAGCAGGAAATAAGGGAAAAATGACGCAGCTTTTACAAGCCATGTCAGAAGAAGATGTTAAAGTGCTGGCTAAATATATAAGTGGTATGAAATAAAACATAGAGGCTGTTGGTAAAAAAGTCTATTTTTATCAACAGCCTCACATATAAAAAATTTAGCTAGATCGAGTTTGGATAAAATGATTTCATGAATATACTTTAATAGGCCCCTTCGCCTCGCAATGCCACTGGTATCGTGCGCATTAAAATCCATAAATCCATCCATACAGACCAATGCGTTACATAGTAGTGGTCATAAGAAACACGCTGTTTGTAGGTCGTATTGTTGCGTCCAGAAATTTGCCATAAGCCTGTAATGCCAGGCTTTACTTCTGTATAGTCAAGATACACCTTGCCGTAGCGTTCAATTTCATCGTCTACTATGGGGCGTGGCCCCACAAGGCTCATGGTTCCAAGCAACACATTAAAGAGTTGTGGTAATTCGTCTAAGCTTGTTTTACGCAAAAAATGGCCCATGCTTGTAATGCGTGGGTCATTGCGCAATTTTCTATCTTTTTTCCACTCTTCAAGTAAAGCAGGGGTATTGCGCAGGTATTCATGTAAAATACTGTCTGCATTTTTCACCATGGTTCTGAATTTATAAATATAAATATGCTTGCCCCCCTGCCCTATGCGTTTTTGTTTGTATATGGCAGGGCCGGAACTGTCATAACGAATGCAAATAATAAGAAAAAGAAATAAAGGGGCACTACATATAAGGGCTATACTTGCTAAAACTATATCAAGCCAACGCTTTATATGATTGCGCCGTGAATCTGAAAGATTTTGTCGTACTAAAAAGGCTTCTGTACTACCTAAAAGACGCGGGGTGAGCCAATATTTTTTGGCACCCTTTTTATGGGGTGGAACAATTAATATGTGCTTACAATGTCGTGTTACTTCTTCAAAATTTTTTAAGGCTTGTTCTGCGTCTTCTTTGGTGCGAAGCCAAATAAAAACAGGACTTATATATTTTTTGTATTGATCTTGGATAATTTTTTTACAAAATAGCATATCCTTGGTTACATCAATACAAGTAACAGGGCGAAGCCCACGCTCAGGATTGTCCATGAGCTCTTGCCAAATATTTTTCGTAAGCTCTTTGTCTTGTAAAAATATTACTGGCGCTCCCCACCATGCGTAGCGACAGAGTTTTTTTTGCACATATCCGCGTACTATGGGAACAACAAACAAGGTTATAAACCAGGAAAAAAATAATATAGAACGAGAGTATTTTAGAGAGGTTTGCCCCATAAAAAGAATTATAAGTACAACAAGGTATGTTAAGGTAACACCAAAGAAAGCTTTTTTAAGAACTTTATGTGCTGGCGGGACAGGCGTTTCATAAGAGCCTTGAATAAGCATAATAATGGGGCCTAAAAACAAAGCTAGGCATATCCATATATATAGTTCGAAGGACACGCCGCCCCATAGGGAACGAAGCAAAAAAACAAGCGTAAAAACACCTTGCATAGCTATGCCATCGCTGGTCAAAGATATCCACTGAGCAGGGCGTAAGCCTGTAATTTTACGTAAAGTGTTGTCCCACATGCACACTCCTCTAAGCATTTAATAATGCAGAAAACGAATTTATTATTATATAAAAACTTTCGCATGCTACAACTTAATACATAATCTATCAATCTTTTATATACAGCTTAGCCGGATAAGCCCAAAGCTTTTATCTTTAAAGAGTTTACATCATAAATTTTCAGATTCACTAGCATGGACATAGGCTTGCCACTTTAACAATATTTTGTTAATTCTGCTCTTTGGTTTGAGGCTATGTTTTTGTTATTTAAACTTTTACGGAGTACAACGCACTATGAAAAGACTTTTTACTTTCTGTCTCTTTGCTCTTATGCTTATGACAGCTCTTCCTGCACAAGCAGCGCAAAAGCACTATGTTAACGGTATTGACGCCAACTACCCTCCCTTTGGCTATATGGATAAAACCGGTAAGCCTGCAGGTTTTGACGTGGAATCCATGGATTGGATTGCTAAAAAAATGGGTTTCACTGTGGAACATAAGCCCATTGCTTGGGACGGCATTATCCCTGCGCTCTTAGGGCAGCAAATTGACATGATTGCCTCTGGCATGAGCATCACTCCTGATCGCAGTAAGGTTGTTACTTTCTCTGCCCCTTACTGGGAAGTGTCTCGTGTTTTCATTGTGGCTAAAGACTCTAAGCTCACCCCAAAAGATATTTTATCTCAAAAAATAAAAATTGGCGTGCAACGTGGCACCTCCGAAGCCTCTGATATGCAAAAAGAACAAAAGGAAAAGAACTATCCCTTTGAAATGGTAAACTATGAGTCTTCTCCTTTAATTGTAGAAGATTTATTAAATGGTCGTATTCAAGCCGGTCTTATGGATAAATTGCCAGCTGATGACGCCATTGCCAAAGGAAAAGCTGTGAAAATTGCTGGTGTACATGGCAATCCAGATAAATTTGGTGTGGCTGTGCGTAATCAAGATAAGGAGCTGTTAAATATGATTAATGAAGGGTATAAGTTGCTTATGGCTGACCCGCATTGGAATGTTTTGCAGAAAAAATATTTGCAAGATAAGAAATAATTTACCATAATCCCCCATCTACACAGGATGGGGGATTTTATTTTTTTATGGACATATTTATTACACTTTGGGATGCCTTGCCCTATATTTTGGGGGGAAGCCTTGTAACCATTGCCAATGTAAGCATAGCTCTTGGCGCTGGTCTTATGCTGGGCGTTCCTTTGGCTATGCTTCAAGTTTATGGACCACGTTTCATAAGTCGTATTATTTCTTTATATGTATGGTTTTTTCGAGGCGTGCCCATTTTGGTTTTACTATTTTTGTTTTATGGCCTTTTCCTCACGCTTCAACTGCCGGCCAACCCCTTTATTATTTCGTGCGTGGTACTTGGCCTTACCAGTACCGCTTATCAATCACAAATTTATCGTGGTGCCATTTTAGCCTTACCTCAAGGGCAGCTAAAAGCCGCGCAAGCTTTAGGTATGCGCAATTTTACAGCCATACGTCACATTATTTTGCCACAAGCCATGCGTATGTCTATTCCAGGCTTTGCCAATGAATTTTCCATTTTACTTAAAGATTCTGCCATTTGTTATGTGCTTGGCACTCAAGAAATTATGGCAAGAGCCAATTTTGTAGCTTCACGCACTTATGAACATTTGGCTTTTTTTGCTTTGGCCGGTCTTATTTATTTTGTTATTACTGTTATTGGCTTTCGCTTTTTGCGCATGTTAGAAAAAAGAACCT
>CAZBDD010000193.1:0-4029 GCA_964490475.1 uncultured Desulfovibrionaceae bacterium | reverse complement strand
GTGTGCACGTACCCATTCCTGGTGTAGACGCTGTGGCTTTGCAAAGTTTTTTTGCGCAAATGTCCGGTACGCTTTTTGGCCTTTTTGATATGTTTTCCGGTGGTGGTCTTTCTAATACCTCTGTATTTGCACTGGGTATTATGCCGTATATTTCGGCATCTATTATCATGCAGCTTATGCAGGTTATTAATCCTAGCATCAAGCGTATGTCTAAAGAAGAAGGCCAAGCAGGAAAACGTAAGATTACGCAATATACACGCTACCTCACAGTACTTATAACCTTGGTTCAAGGTTTTGGTATAGCTGTGGGGCTTGAAAGTATGCGTAGTCCTACCGGCGCCTCAGTGGTTATGGAACCTGGCTGGGAATTTCGTTTAATAACCATCCTGACTTTCACAGCAGGTACGGTTCTTATCATGTGGCTTGGTGAAAAAATTACCGAAAAAGGCATTGGTAATGGTATATCCCTCATTATCTTCTCAGGTATTGTTGTGGGTATTCCAAGGGCCATTATGCAATCTTTCCAATTGATTAGCGCTGGAGATATGACCATACTCCTTGCTATAGTCGTGTTGGTACTTATGCTTGTGGTAACGGTGGGCATTGTATTTATGGAGCGTGCGCAACGCCGCATACCCATTCACTATGCTAAGCGCCAAGTGGGACGCAAAATGTATGGCGGGCAAAATACTCACCTTCCTTTGCGTGTAAACACAGCAGGGGTTATCCCTCCCATTTTCGCCTCAAGTTTATTGCTTTTTCCTGCAACCATAGGGCAATTTTCTGACCATGAATATGTGCAAATGTTTACAGCCATGTTTTCCCCTGAAAGCATAGTGTATAACATTGTATTTGTGGCATTAATTTTCTTTTTCTGCTATTTTTATACGGCCATTATTTTTGACCCCAAAGATATGTCAGAAAATTTAAAAAAGGCTGGCGGCTTTATTCCCGGCATTCGTCCTGGTGAAAAAACTGAAGAATATATTAACACTATTTTGTCTCGTTTGACTCTTACTGGTGGTTGCTATATTTCCTTAGTTTCCGTCATTCCTATGTTGCTCATTGCAAATTTCAACGTACCTTTCTATTTTGGCGGTACCAGCTTACTTATTTTAGTGGGTGTTGCCATGGACTTTATGAGCCAAATGGAATCGCATATGATTTCTAGTCAGTATGAAGGCCTCATGCAAAAGTCTAAGTTGAAAGGCAAGGCTGCATAAGCATGAAAAAATTTCGCGGTGCGTTTATTAAAAATGATCGAGAAATCGGTCTAATGCGTGAGGCTAACAGACATGTAGCCAACGTGCTTGACATTATCGAAGACATGGTGGCCCCTGGGGTAAGTACCATGCAATTTGAAGATGCAGCAAGAGCATATTGCGCAACGCATAAACTTAAACCGGCATTTTTGGGATACCATGGTTTCCCATTTGCCCTTTGTATTTCGGTAAATGAGGTTGTAGTGCACGGTTTTCCTTCTGCGCGGCTGCTTGAAGAAGGGGATATCGTCAGTGTAGATATGGGTGTTGTTTACGAAGGTTTTGTAGGCGATGCAGCACGCACATTTGCCGTTGGTAAAATTAGCGATGAAGCAAAAAGACTTATGCAAGTTACCGAAGATGCCTTATACAAAGGTATTTCTGTGGCAAGGCATGGTGTGGATGTATACCTTATAGGGGAAACCATTCAAAAATTTGTAGAAGACGCTGGTTTTAATGTGGTTCGTCGTTTTGTGGGTCACGGTGTTGGCGCCAAAATGCACGAAAAACCCGAAGTGCCCAATTTCAAACCTGGTTATGCGGGTATGCCATTACACAATGGTATGGTTATTGCCATTGAACCCATGGTAACCGTAGGTACCTATGAAGTGGACATTTTAGAAGATAATTGGACCGCTGTGACGCGCGACCGGTCGTTGGCTGCGCATTTTGAGCACAGTATTGCCATAACACCTGTGGGACCGCAAATTCTGAGTATTTCAGATCGTGGGCCCAGAAGGTAGCATTATGGTGTTGACAGAAAGAACAAAGACGGATAGAAGCTTCTGTTCCTGCTAATAATGGCAGAGAAGAAGTGTAGTCTGGAGTACGAACATGAAAGTAAGACCTTCCGTAAAGAAGATATGCCCAAAATGCAGTGTCATTCGGCGTAAGGGCGTGCTCAGAGTAATCTGCGAAAACCCCCGACATAAACAACGTCAGGGCTAGGCAGGAGACAAGAGTGGCTAGAATTGCAGGTGTAGATTTGCCTCGTGGCAAACGTGTGGACATTGCGCTGACCTATATCTATGGAATTGGACATACCACGTCCCTTAAAATCCTAGATACCACTGGTGTGGACTGGTCTCGCAACATTGACGACCTCTCTGATACAGAGGTAAACGAAATCCGTAAAGAGCTTGAAAGCAACTACAAGGTAGAGGGTGACCTTCGCCGTGAAGTAGTAAGCAACATCAAGCGCCTCATGGACATTGGTTGTTATCGCGGTCTTCGTCATCGCCGTGGCTTACCCGTAAATGGTCAACGTACAAAGACCAACTCACGTACCCGTAAGGGCCCACGTCGCGGTGCAGTGCCAGGTAAGAAGAAATAAGAAAACCCAATTCCTTGGGACTTAAAATTAGTGTAGAGGAAAAATTATGGCCAGACCTAGAAGAGCGGTCAAAAAGAAAGATAAAAAGAATATTCCCGTTGGGATTGCTCATATTCAAGCGTCTTTCAACAATACGATTATTACCTTTACCGACACTCGTGGCAATGCCGTGAGCTGGGCTTCTGCCGGACAAAGCGGTTTTAAGGGCTCTCGTAAATCCACCCCTTTTGCTGCCCAAGTAGCTGCTGAAACTGCAGCTCGCAAGGCACAAGAAAACGGTATGCGTACCGTGGGTGTTTATGTGAAAGGCCCCGGCTCCGGTCGTGAAGCTGCCATGCGCGCTATTAATGCCGTAGGCTTTAAGGTTGCTTTTATTCGTGACGTAACTCCCATTCCTCATAATGGGTGCCGTCCTCCAAAGCGCCGTCGCGTATAGTGTTGTGTAAAGGGGCGTGTCTCGTTGTGTAGCACAGCCCCTAAGGTATAAAAAATTGTGCGAGCAGACTCTTGAGCGCTTGCAAGTTTTTTAACAGGTGAGGAAGCTAGCACTGGCTAGCGTAAAGCCAACAAAGGAATTATAATGGCTAAATATACTGAAGCCAAGTGTCGTATGTGTCGCCGTGAAGGCACGAAGCTTTTTTTGAAAGGTGATCGTTGCTACACAGATAAGTGCGCCTATGACCGTCGTCCCTATGCCCCCGGCCAGCATGGTCGTGCGCGTAAAAAATTAAGTGATTATGCGGTGCAATTGCGTGAAAAGCAAAAAGTGCGTCGCACCTATGGCGTTTTGGAAAAGCAATTCCACGGTTACTTCGTTAAGGCAGATCGTCTTAAAGGTGTTACCGGCGAACAATTGCTTTCCCTTTTGGAACGCCGCTTAGACAACGTTGTGTATCGTTTGGGTTTTGCTAACTCTCGCAATCAAGCCCGCCAATTGGTACGTCATGGTATTTTTACCTTAAACGGACACAAAGTTTCCATTCCTTCCCTTCAAGTGCGTGTGGGCGATACCATTGAAGTGCCGGAAAAAAATCGTAAGATTCCAGTATTGCTTGAAGCACAAGATGTGATTGCACGTCGCGGTTGTCCTGCATGGCTTGAATCTGACGGTGCAGCCTTTAAAGGCACAGTTAGAGCATTGCCACAACGCGATGACATCCAGTTCCCTATCAACGAGAATATGATAGTCGAACTTTACTCAAAATAAGAGGGGGCCGCTATGCTTATCAAACAAGGCGAACGGCTCATCAATACACGCAATTGGGCAGAGCTTGTTAAGCCAGACCTTATTCGTCGTGAAAGTGATCCCTCAAGCACCATGTATGGCAGATTTGTTTGTGAGCCACTAGAGCGTGGGTATGGTAATACCATTGGTAATGCCATGCGCCGTGTGTTGCTTTCATCTTTGCAAGGTGCTTCCATTGTGGCCGTTAA
>CAZBDD010000192.1:0-4041 GCA_964490475.1 uncultured Desulfovibrionaceae bacterium | reverse complement strand
AACGCAAATTTTCTGCCAACAACTCTGCCATATGGCTTACCTTAAGAGCTTGTTGCTGCTTTTCGGCGCCGCCGCCAATTTGCATAACACAGCCGGGACAATCCACTACTAAGCGTGAAGCTCCTGTTTCCTTGGCATTGTGTAATTTCATTTCTAAAAGGTTTTTAGAAATATCAGGAAATTTTACAGAATAAGATCCACCAAAGCCACAGCAAACATCCTCTTCTTTGCTGGGCACATATTCTGCCGCAGCGTCAATAAGCGCACGAGGTTCCTTGCTGATGCCAAGGCCGCGACATAAATGACAAGAAGCATGATAGGTGACTTTTTCATGGCTTTTTTCAAAGTCTTTCGCGCCAAGCCCCAATGTAGTGTACACAAAGGAGCTAAAATCTATAATTTTCTCTGTAAAGCGCCTACATCGTTCTTTCGTGTCTTCATCTTCTGTTATGGCATGGGCTATAATGTCTGTATAACTATGCTTTAAATGCGCAGCGCATGATGTGCACAAGGTAACAATGGCATCATACTTACTTGCATCAAAAGCAAAAATATTTTGTTTTGCCACAGCTATAGAAGTTTCTCTTTGCCCCAGCATCTCCAAGGGCAAACCACAACAACTTTGCTGCATGGGAAAATCCACCGCCACAGCATGGCGAGAAAAAATCTTCATAGCGGCTTTAAGGTGTTCAGGATAAATAAAATCTTGTGCGCAACCAGCAAAAAGAGCTATCTTTAAACGAGGTTGCGACACAGCTGGTTGCAATGCCGCAAATTGTTCGCGAAAAGACTGCTTAGCAATGGCCGGCAAAGCTTTAAAAGCGTGCTTGCTAAAAAACATGGCCGGTAAATGCCTTTGATAAGCGCCTCCACGAGTGAAAGGAAGCTGAGCGTATTTGGCAAAGGTGAGAAGCTTGTGGAACAACGTACGATTTTTCATAACAGCACTTACAAGGCTGGCCTCCATGGGGGAGCCTTGTTCTGTAGAGCAACGCACTCGAATTTCGCGTATAAGACGCGGTAAATCTATGCCGCCAGCGCACACATTCTTACAGGCTTCACAGTTGACGCAATTTTGTGCCAGCACTTTGGCTTTTTCCTTACCATGAAAAAAGTACGTTAAAATGAGGCCAATGGCGCCAATATAAATATAGCCCATGCGATGTCCGCCCACTAAACGATATACGGGGCAAACATTGGCACAAGCACCGCAACGCACACAACGAAAAATTTGCGAAAAAAGAGGATCTTTTGCCAAGGCTGTGCGGCCATTATCTACAAAGACCAGGTGCATTTCTTTCTGCTGTCCTGTTGCAGAGGGGCCTTGCCATTGCCCCGGCCCTGTAAACCACGTCACATAGGTTGTAAGTAATTGGGCTGTGGCATTGCGTGGTAATATCTGTAAAGCATTCATGGCGTCGTCTAAGGTAGGCACAAGTTTGTCAAGACCGGCAATGGCCACATGAACACGGGGTAAGGTGGATACGAGACGCGCATTACCTTCATTGGTGCAAGTGGCAAAAGACCCTGTTTCTACCACGCAAAAATTTGCGCCGGTAATGCCCATATCTGCTTCAATGAATGTAGAACGCAAGGCTTTTCGAGCCACTTTCACTAAATGGTCAATATCATGACTCTCTGCACTTCCCGTCATCTTAGAAAAATCTTCGGCAACTTCATAGCGTGAAAGATGAATGGCTGGCATAACCATATGCGACGGGCCTTCACCGCGTAATTGAACTATATATTCACCAAGATCTGTTTCATCCACAAGAAAATTTTCTGCTTCTAAATGCTTATTGAGCTGTGTTTCTTCACTGGTCATAGATTTAGACTTTGCCACACGTCGAACACCGGCTTCTTTGGCTATGCGCACTATAATTTCATTGGCTTCTTCCGCTGTGGTAGCTCTGTGAACCACAAGCCCTTTAGCCTGAGCATTTTCCTTGAATTTTTCGTAATAGTATTCCAAATCGTGCGCCACAGCGTCTTTTACAGCTGCGATTTTTTGTATAATTTCTGGTGCATTAATCTGTTTGAATACATTTTCTCTATTATTTTTATAAGCTACGGCAAAGGTGTCTAATGTTTTACGTAAAAAGGTATTCTCCAGTGCTTCGCTGAGCTGTTCGCCATATTCTTTGGCATTTTTAGGCGCCTTATGCATGGGGGGTATCCTCCAAAATAATCACATGTTGTTCTAAGGGGCCATGCACCCCCACAGCGGGTACGCGCTCAATATCTGCCGTACGACTGGGACCGGAAATAAAGGTGACATAAGAACCTGACACTTGCTGCATTTCACGCAATAAAGATGTAATGTCAAAAAGTTCAGCATAGATGTGAGATTGTTGCACCATAAGAATACAAATTTCGCTTATCATAGTAGCAAGGCGATTTTCTTCGCTATCTGAATTTACAAGGCAAGTTCCCGATGCCGCCACAGCACATTGCGCTTTAGCAACACCAATGTCTACACCGCCTAAATAATTGCGTAAGCCCTCTTCAAGGCATATATGGCCTTTTTCTGCACACGCTTTTTGTAGTTTAGCATATAGAGTAGATTCAAGACAGGGAGCCGCAATGATACGTTGTTTACGCGTGGGCACGCCATTGGCATTTTTTGGGCCAAGTTCTGCGTAGGGCTCATCTACCAAAATTTCACAGGGGTCTTTTTCAGCTGCCACTTGCAATATGTAGGCTATGGCCTCATCTTCATTCTTCGCTGTAATGACTTTGGCACCCACCACAGCAGCCTTGGCATAAAAAGTCTCTACAATGCTATTTTTTGTCATGCTTGGCCTCGTTATTTCCACTTATGACAGGAAAATCGTCGTTTATCAGAAACAAATATTGTATGTGAACATATTCTAAATGTGCTTTGCTCCACATACCTTACATGTGCATTTTTGTATATCAAAAACACTATCCATAAGTTTTTTGGTATAAGGTGTGCATACACGATACAGGCAAGCATCCTTTTCTAATATCTCAACAATTTCTCCCTTGCACATAACTACAATACGATCTGAAATTTCAGAAACCAAGGCTAAATCATGACACACAAAAATAATAGTCAAAGCATTTTCTTGTTGCGTCTTCTTTATAAGTTGGATGATTTTTCTTTGAGTAATAACATCTAGAGCCGAGGTAGGTTCATCAAGCAAGAGAATATGTGGTTTTAAAGTCAAGGCTCTGGCAAGACTTACCCTTTGCCTTTGTCCACCGCTCATTTCTTGTGCTTTTTTATACAAGAAGCTTGCATCAAGCTCCACCTTTTCTAAATACTCCAATGCCACTTTTTCTTTGTCTTTTTTCTGTATTAAATCAAAATTTACCAAGGGTTCACAAATACAATCAATGACGCGCATTTTAGGATTAAGCGAAGAGCTTGTATCTTGAAAAAGCATTTGCATATTTTTTCTTTGTTTTCGTAATTCCTCTCCTTGTATTTCAGTTATATCGCAATTATTATAAAAAACATGACCACTTGTTTTTCTTTCTAATTGAGTAAGTATTCGTAAAAGGGTACTTTTTCCACTACCACTTTCCCCCACTATAGAAACAAATTCCTTTTCATAGATGTCTAGGCATATATTATTGCATGCCAGCACAGGAGCACCCTGCGAAAGCATAAACTCTTTAGTTATGTTTTTTATCTCTAGTATTTTAGTGCTTTGCATAGGTAAATTCTTCCATGGAAGGAATGTTTGCCAAGAGTTCTTGGGTGTAGGGATGTTGCGCCGAATACAAAATTTCACTGGCAGCGCCTTCTTCCACAATGTTTCCTTTTTTCATAACAATAATATGCTCAGACGTGTAGATGGCTAAAGGAATATTATGTGTTACCAATACAATACTAGTCGTAAATGTATCGCGCAAATTCAAAATCTCCTCTACTATTTGCGCTTGTGTGGTCACATCAAGAGCGCTGGTGGGTTCATCAAGTAGCAATATAGCAGGCTTTAATGCCATGGCCATGGCAAGCCCTACTCTTTGCTTCATGCCACCGCTTAAATTAAAAATATACGATTGCATGAT
>CAZBDD010000191.1:0-4046 GCA_964490475.1 uncultured Desulfovibrionaceae bacterium | reverse complement strand
TGGCGCACACGCAAAGCTTTTTTAGCATCTCCTTCACGGAAGGCATCAAGAGCTTGGCTATAAATAGTTCTGGCTAGCAGCATAAGCTCATTAAGTTCTTCATCAATGCCTTCTGTTACAGAGGTTTGTCCACTCATAAGTACTGTAAATTCAGACAGTCGTGCCGCTTCATCGGCAATGCGCTCAAGGTCAAGTACTATACGCATGGCCGCTACCACTAAGCGTAAATCGCTGGCCACAGGTTGGGTGCGTGCCAAGATACTTAAAGCTTTAGCATCAATTTCAATTTCAAGGTCATTGATAGCTGAATCGCCGTCAATAACAGCACTAGCGCGCCCCACATCCCCGTCCTGTAAAGATTTACAGGCATCGTCAAGGGCAAGGCCTACCATAGCCGACATGACCAAAAGGCGTGTACGCAAGGTCACAAGCATCTGTTGTAATTGTGTTTCGCTATTAGACATTAGCCAAATCTCCCTGTAATATAATCTTCTGTTTGCTTCTGGTTAGGACGTGTAAATATGGTGTCTGTCACATCATGCTCAATGAGCTTACCCATATAAAAGAAAGCTGTAAAGTCAGAAACGCGAGCTGCTTGTTGCATATTGTGAGTAACAATAATAATAGTGAGTTGATGTTTTAGCTCGTGAATGCCTTCTTCAATTTTTTGTGTGGCAATGGGGTCAAGGGCAGAGGCGGGCTCATCCATAAGTAATACTTCAGGCCCTACGGCTAGAGCGCGGGCAATGCACAAACGCTGTTGCTGACCGCCGGAAAGTCCTAAGGCCGATGTATGCAATCTGTCCTTAACTTCTTCAAAAATAGCGGCTCGCTTTAAGGCCTCTTCTACCGTGCCGGCAATGAGATTTTCGTCTTTAATACCATTGACGCGCAAGCCATAGGCTACGTTTTCAAATATGGTCTTGGGGAAGGGGTTTGGTTTTTGGAAAACCATGCCCACTTTGCGGCGCAAAGCTACGACATCAGAATTGCCAGCATTGATGTCTTGCCCATCAAGTGTAATATTTCCTTTTACTTTTGCACCGGGGATAAGGTCATTCATACGGTTTAGACAACGTAAAAATGTACTTTTACCACAACCGGAAGGGCCAATGAGCGCAGTTACTTTGTTTTCAGGAAAAGAGAGGCTGACATCGTAAAGAGCCTGCGAATTTCCGTAGAAAAAGTCTACATTGTTGGTTATTAATTTGTGCTTTTCACTCACACTGTTCTCCAATAAAGGTGGGAAGGGTAAAATAAAAAACCGTAGCATACTCAAGAGACGGACTTTCCACCCAAATTTGTCCGCCAAGGCGTTCTACAGTGTGTTTACATATGGCAAGGCCAAGACCCGTGGAGCCTTGACTTCGGTGTTTTTCTACGCGATAAAATCTTTCAAAAATACGTGTTTTATCCATTTCTGGAATGCCGGGTCCTTGATCGGCAATGGAAAAAAGTGTCATGTTAGCATGTTTTAATGCATGTGCATCAAAACTTTGCGCATGAATGTACACCTCATCACCTTCCGGTGCATAGCGCCCAGCATTTTCGATAAGGTTTCTAAAAATTTGTGTCAAGTGCTGGGCATTGGCTACCACGAAAAGTTCTTCCGCAATATCGCTGCGTATAGTGATGTTACGCATGTCCAATTGTTGACGACATAAAGCCACAGCTGCCTGTATACTTTCTTGGGGCGAAATACAGGTAAGGCGCACGGGCATATGCGTATTTTCTAAACGTGCTAAGGCTAAAAGTTCTTCTACCATACGTGCCAGATAGGCACCGTTTCTGCGAATTACTTCCACAAAACATTTATATTCTTGAGGGATTTCTTCTGTGTTTGCTAATGTTTCGGCATAGCCTTGTATGGCAGTAAGCGGTGTGCGTAATTCATGGGATACATTGGCCACAAAATCTCTTCGCACTCGCTCAAGGCGTACAATGGGGGTAATATTGTGAAAAACCATGATGGCCCCAAGGTGGGCATCATTGGTGCCGGCTCGGGTGACATATACAGAAAACGTACGCTCAAGATCTACTTCTAAATGCAAGGCGCCGGTGTTTTGTGAAAGAGAATCCTCTTTTGTTTGTGTATTGTCGGAAGAAAGAGTCATATCCACAGCGTCTTGTAAAGCAGGGACGGGGATGGCCTCTACTACTTGTAATCCTTCGGAATTTTTTATTTTGGGGAACATGTGTAATAAGGCTTTATTATAATGCTGAATGCTACCCTTGGGGTTAAGCACAAGCACACCTTCTTCCATGGTGTTCAAAATGGTGCGTAGCTGTGTATTACGCGCAATAAGTTCTGTGGTGCGCTCTTCAAAATGCTTAGTCATAGCATTGATAGGCGTCATAAGGCTGGCATAGGCGGAGGTGCTGGAAACATGCAAACGACGTTGATAGTTGCCTAATGACATACATTGAACAAAATCTTGTATTTGCAGCATTTCTTTTTTCATATATAGGTGTAAGCAAAAGGCACAAAACAAGGCCGCAATTGTAGCTAGAAGCAAACTAAAAGCGAAAAAAAGGGCATTATACTGCTCTGCACTAAGCCATTCCAAGGCAGGAACCAGCATAAGTGACAGAAAAGTGATAGCAAAAACGGTTAAAAATACACGTAAACGAAAGGACATATTACTCCAAAAAGTACTTTATTAATATATTATGCTTTAAAACGGTAGCCAACGCCTCTTACCGTTTCTAGATTGTCGGCACCTTCACCTAATTTAGCGCGAAGGCGCCGCACATGTGTATCGACAGTGCGGGCATAGCCTTCGAATTGATAGCCCCAAACGCTGTTTAACAATTGCTCTCGAGTACGAACAGTGCCTGCATGGCGCATAGCATCCTCTAAAAGACGAAATTCTGTAGCCGTTAACTCTATAAATTGCCCGTTATTATTTACGGTATGAGCAGAAGGATCAAGGTGTATGCCGTGCTTTTGTAAGCTGGGGCTTTGTTGCACTTGCTGTTGTCGACGCAAAATGGCTCGAATGCGTAAGATGAGCTCACGCACGCTGAAGGGCTTTATTACATAATCATCGGCGCCTAGCTCTAGACCCACAATGCGATCAATTTCTTCGCCGCGCGCTGTAAGCATAATAATAGGTATATGCGCTGTGCCAGCATCGTGCTCTAATTCACGGCACACTTGAAAACCATCCTTATGAGGAAGCATAACATCTAAAAGAATAATATCAGGATGGCGTGAACGTGCTAGCTCCAACCCTATGAGGCCGTCTTCTGCTTCTATGGTTTCAAAACCTTCGCGACCAAGGTTAAAGGTGAGCAAATCACGTATATCTGCTTCATCTTCCACTATAAGTACAAGTTTTTTTGACATATATATTCCTTGATATAATACAAAAAATCGTAATGCATTGACGCTGGCTGGTAAAAATTCTGCGTAAGTAGAGAGTATTTTTGCGACAAAAAAATGCTGGCTTTGTTACAAGATTGTTACAAAAAATATTTTATATTGCTGTTTTTAACTCATTGTAGAAAAACACTAGGGAAATAGCAAAATATTGACATTGGAACACTTTGTGCAACCTCTCCCTCAGGGAACTACCCTTAAGGAGAATTGTCATGGTATTGACTCCTCATTCTACTATAAAGCGTATTTTACGTGTGCAATTGCGTATTTTCATAATGGTGGCAATTATGACTTTGCTGGCTTTGCCAGCTTATGCTGTACGTATCAAAGATATTGCTACTTTTTCTGGTCAACGTGACAATCAGCTCATTGGTTATGGCTTAGTCGTGGGCCTTTCCGGTACAGGGGATAAAACGAATGTCTCCTTTACGCAAGCGTCTATTGCCAACATGATGGACAAAATGGGCGTAGGGGTGGATGCCTCCAAAATCAAAGTCAAAAATGTGGCCTCTGTCATGGTAACGGCACGCATGCCGGTGTCTGCTAAGCCTGGTACTCGTCTTGATGTTACTATTTCTTCTGTGGGTGATGCCACTTCTTTACTGGGTGGTGTGCTACTGCAGACAACCTTGAAAGGTATAGATGGCAAAACCTATATGCTAGC
>CAZBDD010000190.1:0-4072 GCA_964490475.1 uncultured Desulfovibrionaceae bacterium | reverse complement strand
AGCTGTCTTTTCTTATGGCGCGGAATATGCGCCATACGTAAAATTTGATCAAGACGTAAGGGTTTTTGTCCGCTACGTATGAGTTCTTCCACGGCCTTTGCATTTACAGCTTCAGAGCTAGCTTGAGCTTTTATTTTTTCTTCTTTTTCTCTGATGATTTTTTTTCTAGGCCGTGCGCCTTCCTGTATTTTTTGCATTTTTCTTTTTTGCATTTATCCTTTCCGCATGCGCATGTTTTTTTATTACTCATGGCATATCCTTTATTTTTTATACATAAAAAAAATCCCCAAGGCCTGTCTACAGCCATAAGCCATAGTATACGCCTTGGGGAAAATCACATTTTAGCACTCCGCTTACAGAGTATTTAATTAATCTCTATTGCCGCCCATGAATTTGAGCATAAAAATAAAAAGATTTAGAAAATCAAGATACAGAGTTAAAGCCCCCAAAATAACACCGCGGCGTATAGCAGTGCTATCATTTAAAGGAGCATCTTCAGCAAATTGTTTAATTTTTTGTGTATCATAAGCAGTAAGACCTGTGAAAATCAGTACACCCAAAATACTAATGATAAAATCTAGCATTGCACTTTGAAGAAAAATATTCACAATTATAGCAATAAAGACACCAACAAGTCCCATCATTAGAAAAGAACCCATGCCTGTAAGGTCGCGTTTCGTTACCCAACCATAGATGCTCATAGTGAGGAAAGTGCCTGCAGTCACCACAAAGGCATTGGCTATACTGCCAAGATCATAGACCAAAAAAATGCTAGAAAGTGTTACACCTGTAAGGGCTGTATACACAACAAAAAGCGCTGTAGCCGTAGTGGCAGACATTTTTTGCACAAAGAAGTTTAAGGCTATAAAAAGACCTAGTTGAGCAACAACAATGCCAACAAGCACAAACAAATTACCTATGAGAAGGTTGCGTATTGATTCAGAAGCTGCCACTTCCCATGCTGTTACGGCTGTAATAGCAAGGCCCACGGCCATCCATAAATATACCTGACGCATGAAAAGAGATGCAACGCTAGTGCTTTGCGATGCAATAGTACGAGTATTCATCATAAAATATTCCTCCAAAAGAATACACCTGCTAATTATAAATTAAGCAAGGTTACATT
Source organism: uncultured Desulfovibrionaceae bacterium (assembly GCA_964490475.1). GTDB lineage: Bacteria > Desulfobacterota > Desulfovibrionia > Desulfovibrionales > Desulfovibrionaceae > CAYJAD01. The sequence continues at coordinate 2,946 of CAZBDD010000190.1, read as the reverse complement.
TATATTTACACTTCCTTATAAGACACAGAAAGGTAAAAGGCAAGGGTAAGGATATGACAGAACATAGAAAAATGCGCTTCAAGGAGTACGATGCTGTATGGACTTACCCACAGTAGGCTTATAAAATGCATTGATTTTTTTGCAAAAAAAGGTAATTCTATCAAGTAGAAAACACCCTAACTACATATATTTTTATTGAATTGATATAACTTTCTAGTAATATAGAGTTTCTATGGCTTTAAGACTCATACGAAAAAAGGCTACCCCAAAGCCCGCGCCAGAGCAACCCATTGCCCCTGTCCCAGAGAAAAGCCCCCCTTCCTTAGGGCGTAGGCTTTTGCCTGCCGTACTTTTTATGGGGTTTTTTATGGCTATGGTGGTGTTTTTTTATGACAGTTCACCACAAACACCTTCTGTCCCCGCCACAGCGACAACAAATGCAGACGATGATGCCATAAAAGAGCGCTATGAAGAGACAAAAATGCGCTTTGCTCGCTTGCGCCAAGACAGCTCCAGCGATGAGGAGGACTTTCTTGAAATTGCCGAAGAGTTTTATGCCATCTATAATGAAAATAAAAAATGGCCCAATCGCCCTGCGGCCTTGTGGCGTTCGGCCTATGCTTTAGAGATAGCAGGCGACCAAGAGCTTTCCCAAAAACATTATGAGCAAGCTATAGACAGGTATAAGCGCGTTTCTACAGAATTTTGGAAAAGTGTGTTAGCTGATGATGCCTTACTTCAAGCATCTGTAGTATTGGCGGCAAAGCTTAACAAACCCAAAGAAGCACAGTACCTGTTGTCAACGGTGCGTAATTTATATCCTAAAGGGGATATGATTGGTCAGGTAAAAGCTTTGGAACAAAAGCTCCAAAGGCAATTTGCCTTGGAAGCCAAGGCTGCGCAAAAGCGTAAGGAAAAACAAGAAAAATCCGAGAATTCGGCGGCGGCATCAACTCCCCCTCCTGTTTCTGATGTTTTTAAGTCTAAGCCTACAAAAAAAGAAGCGTCACCCCTCCCTGTGACGCCACAGGCAAGCACGAATAAAAATCAAGAGAAAGCTCCTGCCGAAAAAAATCCAGAGGTCGTAGCACAAAAGCCGGCTGTTCCAGAGAAAAAAGTAGAAAAAGCAGCTATAATTGAAAAAATTGCTATCACGCCAGCCAGAAGAAAATGGCTTATGGCGCCAGTATCTAGCCTTAAAGAAAAACCTAGTGTAAGCGCAACCACAGTAAGCCCACGCATGCAAGCTCGGGCGTTACCCTTCACTATTCTTGGCAATGCCAACACCCAAGCCTTTGTTTTACCGCCTGCATCGCTAAAACCATTGCAAAGCCTTCGCTTGCGTCCACTAACAGCGCCAATATTTTCTATTGACTTGCCAGAGGTGGCATACACCCTTGATGCACAAAAGCTTGTGGCCCACATTTATTCTGGCCCCAAGCCCATAGCCTTTACCCCTTTATATAAACCTGATTTTACAAAAGAAACTCTGGCATACAGTATGCCGCCTGCACTTGTGTTAGCGCAAAAAAGCAAAAAGGCTATGCCGCTTGCTGTTTTGAAAAGAATTGATATACCCATGCCGCAGCAATTACACGCCGCACCGTCTCAAACCATTGTTAAGCCTACAGATAAAGATGGTAGCTTAGGCACTGTTAACATAGCCCTTAATGGACTGCCACAAGCTGCAAAGAGCCCTGATTTACAGAGTGAAGAGCTAAAGCCCTCTGCATCAAGCTATAATGGCGCAGTGGACAAAGTTGCGCACATAGACGAACCTGCTCCGCAACCAGTGGTACCCACGGTGCCCATTATTCCTTCTGTCACCAAGCAAACCATTATGCCACCAAAAAGTGTTGCTGAAGAAAAGCAAGCCCCTAAGGCGCAAACTTTACCCAAAGAGCCTAAAAAAGAAATTGCAGAAAAAAGTGCAAAAAAATCAGGAAAAACTACACCAGAACCTAAAAAAGCACTGCCACCCAGCAAAAAATCAGACCCTTTGCCTTCTGCTGGAACCCTTGACCAACGCATGCGTCAAGCACAAACTGACGATATGGCGGCTCAATTAGGACTTACTGTACGCACTGTCTACATTGACATAGGTCATGGCGGCAAAGATCAGGGAACTGCCCACAATGGCATTATTGAAAAAGATTTAGTGTTGGATATAGGCAAAAAATTAGGGGCCTTTCTCACACAAAAAGGCTTCACTGTCATTTATAGTCGCACAGATAATGTCTTTATTCCTTTAAGCTCGCGCCCTGATCATGCCAATTCGGCTGGGGCAGATCTTTTTGTTTCCATTCACGTGAACGCTTTTCCCGGCGATTCTATTCAAGGCTTTGAAACTTATTATTTAGATTTCGCCAAAAATAGCCAAGCGTCGCGGGTAGCCACGTTGGAAAACTCCGTCAGTGACCATAAGCTTGGCGATCTGCAAAATGTGCTAGCAAAAATGCTCTTAAACGTGCGCACGGACGAATCTAAAAATTTAGCGAGTTTTATACAAAACAGCGCTGTTACAGAAGCCCAAAATGCCGGCTATGACACCAAGGACGGCGGCACACGCTCTGCCCCCTTCCATGTACTTATAGGTACAAGCATGCCTGCAGTCTTGGTAGAGGTAGGGTATTGCACCAATAAACAAGAAGCGGAAATGCTTAAAAATGACGCGTATCGCAATATTCTTGCCCAAGGCATTGGCATGGGTATTATTCGGTATAATAAAGAAATTGTAAAAAAAAGTAAGGCACATTTTGCCTTGACCAAATAAACATGAAATGTTAAGCAATTTGGCTTAGTTCTTTAGATATGAGTGAGATAAGAAAAATCATTGCTACTCAGTTAAAGTAAAGCATGTAAGAAAGAGTAAAAAAATGCATTAAATAAGTGCTTCTTTTACTTTTATACTTGCTTTTAATTTTTTTCTGAACTATCAGAGAAAAG
>CAZBDD010000189.1:0-4081 GCA_964490475.1 uncultured Desulfovibrionaceae bacterium | reverse complement strand
AAATAAGCATAAACCATGCTAAAATTTGTAGATATTCTCCCTTACTTAAAGAGCCCGGCGTTTGTGCATGGCCTAAAGCCATGGCATAACTTTGCATACAAAAACCGCACACAGCAAACACTGAGGCCACAACGCGTAACCAATGTTGGCGCAATATAAGACCTAAAACACCACTTAGGGTCGTAATACTGTAAAATATAGCTACAAATAGTATGCTATTATCAAAAGATATCATGGAATATTCTCCGTGCATGTAATAAACTATTGAAAAAGTTTGTACTACTTTTAATATAATAATTCTTCAATATATATATGTAAAGCTTGCGGCAAAAGCTCTTGTAATAAGATTTTTGCACCTTGCAAATCATTTTTTGCTAAATATTCTCGTAAGGGTGAATGTACAAGGGCTCGAAAAAGAGCTGTATTGTCTTTTGTCTCTTGCCCAAGGGCCAACACCAAGGGGCGTAATCTACCTAGAAATATTGTCATGGGGCCATGGGGTGCAAGCCATGCTTCTAGTTCTTTACGTAGCACTTTTGACCACGCAGGGCTGGCTCCTTCTGTACTTAACGCCGCCATAAGTGTACAGTCTGTGGGCTTTTTTCCTACAGTATGCGCAAGAGCCGGCACTATACAATTTCCCTTGCGTGGCGCATCTACACAATTGCATAAAATATGGCGGTCTGCACAACATTGCGCCACATAGGCATTAAAATCTTTTTGTCCTGTGCAGGCAAAAACTAAGCTTTTACTCTCAAGGTCGTGTTCTGTAAAGGGGCGCGTTTCAAGGCGCAATTGAGGGTATGCGCGCAGTTTTTCCCAAGATGCAAAACCCTTGGTGTCAAGCACAAGTACACTGAGTGCTTGAGCTTTTAGTAAACTTTGTGCTTTGCGAAAACCTACCTCACCACCGCCAATAATAAGGCAAGCACTGCGGCTTAAATCTAAAAAAAGAGGGTAGTACATAGATGTGTCCAAAAGGAAAAATATATATAAAGAGAGAAATTTTTTTACTTCGTACAATATATAATATTCTTGCTTATTTGAAAAGATACTTTTTTTAAGAGAATTTTCGCAAGCAAACACGAATTAAATGTCTTTTCGCCTTCTAACTGCGTCAGAATCACCTTACTAAGACTATATGTATATCTATATACTATGTGTCTTAGTAAAATTCATCTTCCTTATTAAAAAATGAAAATCCTATTAAATCAGCATTTCCTTAAGGCTTGATATTGAGAGTAAAAGTGCGTATTTTCTTTTAAGGAAATACGGTATGAAACAATATTTAATACTTCAATTGGCGCGTTTTGGCGACCTTGTGCAAACCAAACGCTTGGTAAAAAGTCTTGAAGAGCGGGGACAGGTACACCTATGTGTCGATGCCGGCCTTGGAGCTTTAGCGTCTTTGTTGTACCCTAAAGCTGTGGTGCATGTGGTACCTGCTCATCGACAAACGGATTCCTCCATGGCTGCCTCTGCAGATATGTTGTATGCAACAGTACAGCAGCTTAAAGAAATAGATTTTTGCGCGGTATATAATATTAATTACACGGCGCTCAATACCAGTCTTGTGCGTATTTTTGCCCCAGAAATTGTACAGGGCTATGCCATGTATAATGGGCAATTATTGCGTAGCCCTTGGGTTCAAAAAGCTTTTCGTTGGACACAAAAGAGGGTGATGAGCCCTATAAACCTTGTGGATTTTTGGGCATATTTTGATGCAAGACCTTGCATACCCCAAGCGGTAAATCCTCAGGCTAAGGGCGGAGGCAAAGGTATTGGGGTAGTGCTAGCTGGTCGTGAATCGCGTCGTTCCTTACCGTCTTCGATATTGGCACAGGTGGTGCGCACATGTTTTGAGGTTTTGGCACAAAGCAAAGAAAAATATCCCATCTATCTTCTAGGCAGTGCGGCAGAACTTCCCTTAGCTCGAAAACTACAACGTCTTTTACCAAGCTCTTTGCAATGTCACGTGCAGGATTTATGCGCAAAAACATCATGGAAAGATTTATCTGAAGTTTTGCAAGGGCTTGATTTACTTATAAGCCCTGACACTGGCACCATGCATCTTGGGGCTCATATGGGTGTACCTGTACAAGCTTTTTTTCTTTCCTCTGCATGGTGTCATGAAACGGGCCCCTATGGGGAAGGGCATGGTGTTTGGCAATCTGTATATACTTGCACACCTTGCCTTGAAAGCGCCCCTTGTGCGTTACATACTAAATGCTTAGAAGATTTTTCACACCCTTCTTTTTATAGAGCACTGACTTTGCACTTACAGGGAAGGCTTGATATTGCCTCAGAGGAGCATAAGACTTCCTACCTGCCTGCTTCCCTTACATATCAAACATCGCACTTGGATGCATTGGGCAGTGCTTGGCATGTTCTTTTAGGAAAAGACCCTCATGCAGAAAAACGTTTGGCCTTACGCGCTGTACTTGCTGAATTTTGTAGGCAGCCTTTAGCTGACATCAGAAGAGAAGATATACAGCATATCTCTGCCATGGAACAACATTTTTATGAGGAAGCAGATTGGATGTTACGTGCGGAGAAAATTTTTATATAATTTTTAAGAAAGATACATTTATTTTATACTGAAAAATTACTTTTTTTCTTTAAAAATAAAATAAATGAAGTAAATAACGGAGAAAAAAATACATGACAGCAGTACAACCTGCCTTGCGTATTCTAGTTGTGCTTCCTTTTTACGGTGGCTCCTTACCCATTGGGCATTATTGCGTAGATGCTTTGCGTCACTTGGGACATACAGTAGAAGTGTTTGATGCTCCTTTGTTTCATACGGCTTTTACGGCTTTAAAAAATCTGCGTGTAACTTCAGAACGTTTGGGGCAGTTGGAAGGGGCATTTTTGCAAAATGTTTCTCAAGCAATTCTGGCTCAAGTGGAAAGTTTTGAGCCAGACATGGTGCTTGCACTGGCTCAAGCGCCCATAGGCCGTCAGCTTTTACGACGCTTAGAACGTATGCAAATACCCACAGCCATGTGGTTTGTGGAAGATTATACCCTCTTTACTTATTGGCGCGCTTTTGCTCCTTTATATTCTGTATTTGCTGTTATTCAAAAAGCCCCCTTTTTAGAAAAATTGGCGGAAGTTGGACAGAATAATGCTTTATATCTCCCCATGGCTGCTTTGCCGAGTTTTCATACACCGCAAAAACTGACAGCTTTAGAGCAACGAAATTTTGGTGCCGATGTAGCTTTTTTAGGAGCAGGTTACCCCAATAGACGCGCAGCTTTTCGCCCCTTAGTAGGCTATAAGAATTTTAAAATTTGGGGCACGGAATGGGACGGAGATGCTACACTTTGCAAATATGTACAGCAAAATGGTGCGCGTATAAGTGCTGAAGATAGTGTAAAAATTTATCAGTCCACAAAAATAAATATTAACTTGCACTCCAGTATTGAGAAAAACACCACCATTACTCAAGGTGATTTTGTTAATCCACGTACTTTTGAACTAGCGGCTTTAGGCGCTTTTCAAGTGGTAGATAAGCGTTCGCTCATGGGAGAGCTTTTTGAAGAAGATATGCTGGCAACCTTTACTTCTTTAGAAGAAATGTACGCGCATATTGAATACTACTTGCAGCGTTCTGACGAACGTGAGCGCATGAGCCAAAAAGCGCAAGCTCATGTACTTGCAAAGCATAGCTATGAACAACGTATGCAAACGTTGCTTAATTATGTGCAAGAAAAATGTGGGCCATGGAAAAAAAGAACGTATAGGCATTTTCCGCAAGGTGTGACGGAAACACTACAGGGGCAGTTAGGAAGCTTAATGGAAAACTTACAATTACCTTCTGATGCATCTTTTGAAGATGTGGTTCTTCGTATTCGTCAGCGAAGCGGCACCTTAGATACGTTGGAAACCACAGTACTTTTTTTAGATGAATGGCAAAAGCAATACGGGAAAAAATAATGTACAGTATTGAGGGGAAGCTTTCCCCTTAAGGGATAAGTGTCAAAGCTCAAAAGCTTCCCTGACCCCTCAAAAAGCTTTATTTACAAAGATTTAAATGAGACCTCTGCACAATTACAAATGCGTGGATTGCTTCGCTTCG
>CAZBDD010000188.1:0-4092 GCA_964490475.1 uncultured Desulfovibrionaceae bacterium | reverse complement strand
AATAATATTGAAAAAGCTAAAGACTTAGGTTTTATACGTATGCCTCCATCCTTTTATAATGCGCATAATGGTGTGCCTGAGGTGGCAGCAGAAAAAATTATTTTATTGGTTACTGGAGCTCAAGGCGAACCCCTTTCGGCCTTGTCGCGCATGGTTATGGGTGGGCACAGACAACTATCGGTGCTGCAGGGCGATACTGTCATTATGTCTTCACGCATGATTCCTGGTAATCAACGTATCATTTCAGCAATGATTAATGAAATGTATCGCTTAGGGGCTGAAGTCTATTATGAAAATGTACGCGCTATCCATGCCTCTGGGCATGCTCATAGGGAAGAATTGCAAGACATGCTCTTGGCCACACGCCCCCATTACTTTGTGCCTATTCATGGGGAATATCGCCACCTTGTTAAACACTGTCGCTTGGCGCAAGAATGTGGTGTTCCGGACGAGGCCACCATTATTCTAGAAGATGGAGACCCACTCACTCTTTTGCCAGAGGGGATTCAAAGAGAAAAGCGTATTGCTGCCGATCGTACCTTGGTAGATGGTAAGGGCGTGGGAGATGTGGGCCATGCTGTGTTGCGTGAAAGGCAAATTCTCGGGGGTGAAGGCATTGTTTTTGTAGTTTTGGTACTGGATGCTGATACAGGTAAAGTATTACATGGGCCGGAAATCCGCTCTAAAGGCTTTGTTTTTGAAATGCAATTACGCCACTTGTTAGAAGATGCTCAATGTTTGGTTCTGGATGTACTAGAAGAAGGTTCGGGCAATAAAAGCGAAAATTTAGAAGGCTTGCACGATAGTATTCGCTCTTCTTTACGGCGTTTTTTCCGCCGTGTAGTAGATAGAGATCCCATAGTGTTGCCTCTCATTAGCGCCGTCTAGAGGCCCCCTTTTTATTGAAAGGGGCACGTTGTTTATGCGATGTTTTTTCATGTTAGTGACTAATTTGCTGTGATATTTTACAGCCTGTTGAAAAAATTGGCATCAAAAAATTTCTGATAAAATGTCATTTTTATCGTTTACCTGCAGGCTGCTCAAAAAATGTAAGGTGCGAGGAGGGCGAAGTTTTTTGTGAAGGAGGTGTGCTCTTCTGGTACCCGACTGAAGCAAAAAACAAGTCTGACAACGTAGATTACACTTTTTTAACAGCCTGTTAAAACTTATGTGTGTAGGAGAGCATATGAATCGTCTTGTAATGGTAGCATTTGTTTTTGTTGTATTGTGCTTTTCCCCTAAAGCATGGAGTGCTGAAATTTTGCGAGTGGCTGTGGGTGATCCGGAGCATTCTGAACAAGGTACTGTGGCCAAGGCATTTAAACAGTATGTAGAAGAAAAAAGCCAGGGTAAGTACCAAGTAGATCTCTTTTTTGCTAGCAGTTACGCTGATGAATTGGGCAGTGTGCAACAAATTATAGATGGCACCTTAGATTTAAGCGTGGTGGGCGTGGCGAATATTGTACCCTATGCGCATTCATTAGGAATACTTACCTTGCCCTATCTTTTCGATAACGTGGAGCAAGTGCGCAAGGCTACCGATGGTGCTGGTGCCAAATTATTAAACTCTTATGCCATAGATGAAGGCCTTCGAATTCTTGCTTGGACGTATACAGGCTTTCGCTATATTTCCAATGCCAAGCGCCCCATCAAGAAAATAGACGATATTAAAGGACTCAAGATTCGCGTGCCGAGAAGTGCTATTATTATAGCATCATATACGGCGTTTGGTGCTACGCCTGTGCCTGTGGCTTGGTCTGAGACGTATACAGCCCTAAAGCAGGGTAGCGTAGACGGGCAATGCTATGGCTATATAGGCTTTAAAGCCATGAATTTTTTTGATGTGAAGCAAAAATATCTCACTGAAGTAAAATATACGTATCAATTACAACCGCTTATTGTTTCAGAAAGCATTTTTAAAAAAATGACTAAAGAAGATCAAAAACTGTTGGTTGATGCTGGCAAACACGCTCAAGAAGTGGCCTATACCTATGCCATAGCAGAGGCTGACAAGGTAAAGAAAGAATTGGTGGCTATGGGTTTACAAGTAACCACCTTGCAAGATGAAGCCGTTTGGAAAAAAAATGCTATGGAATTAGTCTGGCCAGAAATGGCAGAGTATGTTGGAGGCAAAGCCGCAATAAATACTTTTCTAAAGGCGACTGGGCGCCCTGCGTGGAATTAATTGTAAGCTGATAGCTCTACAGTAGTGTAATTTTTTAATAAGAGAGAAGAGTGCATCATGGCACAGAAAATTATCTTAGCCACCCGCAATGCGGGAAAAATTCGTGAATTGGCCCATGCTTTAGCGCAACATAGTTTAGAGGTAGTGGGCTTGGAAGCTTTTCCTGAACTGGAAGATGTAGAAGAAAATGGCACAAGCTTTGAAGAAAATGCCTTATTAAAGGCTCGTTATGTCACAGAGCAAACTGGTCTTATTGCCATTGGTGAAGATTCTGGCTTGGTGGTGGATGCTCTTTATGGTGCACCAGGTATTTTTTCTGCTCGCTATGGCAATGATTATGCTTTACAAGATGGTGAAAGCAAGGACATGCGAAATAATCGCAAATTATTGCAAGAGCTTTTAGGTGTTCCCCCAGAAAAACGTAGTGCCCGCTTTGTTTCGTGCATGGTGGCCTGCTCTAAAAATGGCGCCTATATCGTAGGCAGTGGTGCTTGGGAAGGTGTGATATTAGACAGCCCTCGAGGCAGTGAAGGCTTTGGTTATGACCCGCTTTTTTATGATCCACAAATAGAACGTTGTGCCGCAGAGCTGAGCAAAGAAGAAAAAAATTCTCGTAGTCATCGGGGTAAAGCTTTGCAAAGCCTTCTTGCACAATGGGAACAGTTTTATATAACCCATAAATAATTAAGTAGATTAATCTTTTTTTGATTAAAGAGAGTAGCATGAACAGCAAAAGCCTGGGCTATACCTTTGCCTTTACATCGGTTTTTTTGTGGGCGGGAAATTTTGTTTTAGCTCGTGGCCTTGCCGATGCCATTGCACCGGTGCAATTAAACTTTTGGCGCTGGGTTGTGGCACTAGTGGTGGTTTTTCCTTTTGCTTTACGTAACTGGAGTCATGACTGGCAAATATTAAAGAAAAACTTGCCTTATATCTGTCTTATGGGGCTTATTGGTGTCACTTGCTTGAATGCATTTTTTTATCAAGCTGGTAGCACTACGAGCAGCATTAATATGGTACTCTTTGTTCCTTCTGCTCCTATCATTATTATGCTGCTATCGCGTATTTTTTGCGGTGAGCCCATAACCCCGCGTCGATTGTTGGGGCTTGCTATTATTTTAAGTGGTTTACTTTTATTACTTTCGCGCGGGCAGTTGTCCAACTTAACACATTTTAGAATTAGTAGCGGCGATTTGTGGAGCATTGGCGGCGTACTCTGCTTTGGTTTATACTCTTTTTTTGCACGCTATCGCCCTCACGGTGTTTCTCTATTGGCTTTGCACAGCACAATTTTTATAGCAGGTCTCATTTTTTCTTTGCCAGCACTTTTATGGGAAATGCATGTAACTGCACCTACACAATGGAACATGACTATAATAAGTGGTATTTTATATGCTGGCATTGGCTGCTCTAGTTTAGCCTATGTTTTTTGGACAAAAGCTATTGATTCCATTGGCCCTGTGGCTGCTGGTATGATTTATTATTCCATCCCCCTCTTTACTGCTTTGAAAGGCGTGCTTATTTTAGGAGAGAAAGCGACAATGCTTCACTTTGTGGGCGGCGCTCTTATGCTCTTTGGTATAGCCTTGGCCACCATACCTCCCAAGCTCAAGTAACGCTTCACCCTCACTAAAGGTATGTCAGTAAATAATGATACTGCTCTAGGGACTATTTGTTAGGGCGTGTCCCTTTGACTTAGTGTTGTGAACACCAGTCTTTGTGTTTGTGTGCAAAATATATAGGAAATTTTATGCAACAACAGTATATCTTGAAAAATGGAATTCTTAAATTAGAAAAAATACGTAAAAGAAGCTCATTCTGGAGCTTTCTTTTGATGTTTATACTTATGGGTGCTTCAGGTAGCGGAGCTTTTTTTTATGCTAAAGATAAATTTTCTCCCCCCAAGG
>CAZBDD010000187.1:0-4098 GCA_964490475.1 uncultured Desulfovibrionaceae bacterium | reverse complement strand
AATGTCAAGATATTATATAGCATAGATTAGGGAAATTATTGTGAAAAATGAAATACATCCATCACGTATCGCCATTATAGGCGGAGGATTGGCCGGCTCTGAATGCGCATTAACTTTAGCAAAACATGGCATATCCTCCTGTATTTTCGAACAAAAACCTGTCCACATGTCTCCGGCGCATCAATTACAAGACCTTGCAGAACTTGTGTGTTCAAATTCTTTGCGTTCCAATGAATTAGCCTCAGGTATAGGCCTTTTAAAACAAGAGTTACGTGAGCTTGATAGTGCATTCATGACCCATGCCGACGCCACCGCCGTACCCGCCGGAAAAGCGCTCGCCGTAGACAGGGAACGTTTTGCCAAGAGCATCACCCAAGAAATAGCAGAGAATCCATTAATTGACTTACAACGTGTTCAGATACAAAGCTTAGAAGATACCGCATTGGACGGCTTTACTCATATAATTTTAGCAGCTGGGCCATTGGCATCTGATAGCTTGGCGGCCTCCTTGGCGGCCCATGTACAAGAACAAGGTGTGGCACAGCTCTATTTTTATGACGCCATTGCCCCCATAATCAGTGCTGATTCCATTAATAGAGATATCGTATTTCGTGCTTCACGGTATCAAGAGCCTGAAGAAGGTGAAATTTCTGGGGAATACCTTAATTGCCCCCTAGAAAAAGATGAGTATATGGCCTTTTATGAAGCTTTGCTTGATGGTGAAAAAGTACAAGCCAAAGATTTTGAAAAAGAAATACATTTTGAAGGATGCATGCCCATAGAGGCTTTAGCCGAACGCGGTATGCGCACATTAACTTTTGGCCCCCTAAAACCTGTAGGTTTTATAGATCCACGCACAGGCCGCCGCCCTTACGCCATTATACAATTGCGCACAGAAAACCTCAACGAATCCATGTATAACTTGGTGGGGTGTCAAACAAAACTCACCTATGCGGCTCAAAAAGAGATTTTTCGTAAAATACCCGGCTTAGAACAGGCAGAGTTTGTACGCTTTGGCTCCATGCATCGCAATACCTATGTCAATGCACCCAAGGTATTAGATGAAAATTTACGCTTACATGGTTGCACTGCAAAAAATATCCGTCTGGCAGGACAAATTACCGGTGTTGAGGGCTATGTGGAATCTGCGGCTTGTGGGCATTGGGTAGCATTGCTTCTTGTAGCTGAATTGCAAGGAAAAACTTTGCACAGGCCACCAGTGGAAAGCGCTCTTGGGGCCTTATTGCAACATTTACGCACGCCAGTAAAAAAATTTCAGCCCTCCAATGCCCATTTTGGACTTATGCCTGAACTAGGTGAAAGGGCTAAGAAAAAAGAACGCAAAGCCCTATATAGCCAAAGGGCCAGAGAGCATTTTTCTACGTGGTTAGCAGAGCATAAACAAAATTACTAGCTACTATACTGAGAATACAGGCAAATAATACTTATAGGAGGTTGGCTTTCTTAAGATAAAAAAAAGAAGCTGAGCACCCGTAGCCACCGCTACCGCTGCTTCCTTTCGGACCTGACGGAGTTGACGATGCTTGCGCCGCTCAGCTTCGCTAATTTCTATATACGGCCTTGCGGCCAGCGTCAAGCATGTTTTTACTTTAACAAAGAATTATGGACACGCTGATGTAATGCTTTTTCGCCCTCTAGCACGTTAGAAAAAGAAAAATCTTATTAATCAGCTTTCCCTAGAAAAATGAACCCAGATAACAATTACAAACAAAAGGAGATGTAATCTATGGAAACCTTCAACTATATCATTAAAGATAAATACGGGATACATGCCCGTCCTGGCGGTATGTTTGTAAAAGAATTACAGCAATTTTCTTGCAATATAACCATTCAAAAAGGTGAAAAAAAAGCCGACGGTAAAAAGCTTTTTGCACTCATGAGTCTTGGTTGTAAACAAGGGGATGAAATTACCTTTACCGCAGAAGGCGACGATGCAGCAGCCGCTTGTGCTTTAGCTAAAGATTTTTTAGAAAAAAATCTATAAACAAAGTATCCTTTGGAGCCTCTGCACAGATAAAACCTGCATAAAGAATAAGTATGTATTTTATATGTAAAATAATTGTGCAGAGCTCTTACTTCTCAAAGAGAATAAGCGCGTTTTGAAGGGGTTTGGGGGAAACTTTTTGGTAGTTTTCCCCAGAAAAAATCACTAAGCACCTGTCATATAATAATATACCGCTGTCACAAAAACCATGCTCAAAGCACGAAAACCTTGATTACTTAACACCAATTGCAAAGCTAGTTTAGGTGTGTAAAAACCTGAATACGCAGGAAGCTGATGCCTAATGCCGCGCATGGGCGTGGAAAGTATGTTACCAACCAGCAATGCCAACACCACCGATCGTTCACTAAGCAAACCATCACTTAAGGCAAAACTCGCCGCAGATAAAGCCGCTCCAAGTTCAGCCATCATATATAGGGCAACAATCCCTAAGGCTTCTGTCTCTAAAAAAACAAACCACGATGCATGGTCAGCCAACCAAGTTTCTAAGCTTTGAAACACGCCACATTGCTGTAAAATGTACATTAATATATATATGGGTACAGTAAAATAAAATATTTTCAATATACGCTTGCGAAACATTTTCCACATTTTTTGCAATGTATGTTTTAAAGAAAAGGGGGTATCGTCCAAATGGCAAGGGACACAACCATCAGGACGTTTTGGCAAAAAGCACGCTCCCACAAGCACTGTGATAAAAGTGCGTAACAAGGCAGCTGATAAAGTGAGCCCCACATATATAAGCGCAGGGAAGCCAAGCACCGGCCACAGAAGAAAAAATATGGTAGGAGTATGCGTTAAAATGGTAGGAAGACTATTAAAAAGATTGGAAAGAATAACTTCGCCTTTAGAAAGCTTACCTTGCTCGTAGTTTTTACTCAAAAAAGTATTAGCAGACATGGAAGACACAAAGGCCATAGAAAATGCCGCACCAGAAATATCGCTTAAATGTGCCGCACGTGAAAGGGGAGCGGCCAAGGTGGCGAGGTATTTTGTCCAGCGCAAAGCCTCTAAGGCATTGGCCAATAAAAGCCCTATGGATATGCCAAGCAGCAAACGACATAAAGGCATAACAAGCGAATCCCAAAGGCTGAGTATTTGTTCCATAACTATCTCAAGGCCTCTGTCAACGCACAAGGTAGATCACACTTTTCCAAAATCTATTATCCGTGCATATTCCAACCACTATCTTCCGGTAAGTCAGGCAACATGGCAGCATCTTTTGCCAATACATCGCAGCGTTCGTTTTCTGCATGACCGGCATGCCCGCGCACCCAGTGGAATGTTACTTGATGCTGAATTAAAAGAGGCCACAATGCTTCCCACAAATCTTTATTCTTCACAGGCTTTTTATCGGCTTTAACCCAATTATTTTTGCGCCAACCTGCTAGCCATTTTTTTTGAATGGCATTACACACGTATTGAGAATCAGAAAAAACTTCCACAAGGCAAGGTTCTTTTAGGTGGCGTAGCCCTTCTAAAACAGCCATAATTTCCATGCGATTATTGGTGGTCTTAGCATAACCTCCAGAAAATTCTTTTTCTTGTTCTGTTTTTACCAAACGCAAAATACACCCCCAGCCACCACGACCGGGATTACCTAGACACGACCCGTCTGTATATAAATGTACGTGTTTCATACTATTATTGTTCTAAAGCGTCCCATATAGCTTGTAATGTGTTATTAAGACAAAGATGAGCAGCTTCTTTTTGTAAACAAAGACGTAAACCCTCTTCTGCTTGTAAACGCGCGCCTTCGCCCATAACCTTACGCACCAAGGGGGGCACTGCCACCACGGCTTCCTGATGTGCTATACCTACCCCCACATAGAGAGTATTAATAGCATAGGGCGGTAAAACCAACGCACCTTGCGAAGCTTGCAACAGCAAAGGAATATTCCACGTTTTACTAAAATTTTCTCGCCATTGATACAATTTTGCCAGATGCTCCTTGGGTAACACTTGGTCTTCATTCATAATAGCGTGAGTATTGCCAGCGGGTTTAATATCTTCTAGGCGCCGTTCAAAATTCCACCAAAAAGCCGACATGGTCATGGCAAAAAGACACACAAGAA
>CAZBDD010000186.1:0-4110 GCA_964490475.1 uncultured Desulfovibrionaceae bacterium | reverse complement strand
TTTCATCTTTTACCTTAGAGATAACAGATACAATGGCAAAATTTTGGTCGTAATGAGCACGTACATTGGCAGGAAGCTCTAAGTCAGCCACACGAAGGCTAGAATTGAGACCCATTTCTGTTACGTCTACCACAATTTTCTTGGGAAGGTCTTGAGGTTTACCTATGACGTAAACACGTTCACGGTATGTTTCAAGCTTGCCACCCATCTTAACACCTTTGGAAGTACCAACAAATTCGATGTTTACTTGAACTTTAACAGCTTTATCAAGGTCAACGCCATAAAAGTCAATATGGGTAAATTCGTTTTTAAAGGGGTGGCGCTTTGCTTCCCAAATCATGACAGGATGAGTTGTTTTGCTACCATTATCATCAATTTCAAGTGTGAAAACGCTGGTACGACCCATTTCTGCATACATTTTTTCCAAAGGAAGTGAAGGCATTTGTACAGCCACGTTGTCACCTTTAGCAGTATAAAATACACCGGGAACCATGTTTTCTACACGGAGACGGCGATTGTAGCCTTTTCCGAGGCCGTCGCGTTTTTGAGCGTTCAATACTTTTTCAATGGACATATACGTCTCCTTAACTTATATCCGCATAATACGGGAATTTTTTTTGTTTATACAAAGAGAACACTGACTGAAGAACCAGTGTGAATATTATGTATGGTTTTCCCAAGTAATGAAGCAACTGAGGCTACATGCAATTTTGGACATTTTTCTTTTTTAGCGTCCATGGGAATGGTGTCGGTAACTATGACCTTCTGTAAAGCTTCAGTGGCATTAATTCTGTCCACAGCTGGGCCAGAAAGCACGCCGTGTGCTGCGCAAGCAATGATATTAACAGCGCCATTTTGTTTTAACACTTCAGCACCGGCACAAAGAGTACCAGCTGTATCAATCATATCGTCAACAATGATAGTGGTCTTACCTTCCACATCACCGATAACGTGCATGGCTTGTGCTTGGTTTGGTTGATCACGTCTTTTGTCAATGATGGCAAGGCCAGCATTGAGTCTTTTTGCATAGGCACGAGCTCTTTCTACACCACCGGCATCGGGAGATACCACTACCACATCTTCTTGTGGTATTTGGCGTAAATGCTCAAGCATAACAGGAACGCAAAAAATGTTATCCACTGGACAGTCAAAAAAACCTTGAATTTGACCAGCGTGCAAGTCAATGGTGACAACACGTTGCGCCCCAGCCACCTGTAAAAAATCTGCTAACATTTTAGCAGAAATAGGGGCTCTAGGGCTTACTTTACGGTCTTGCCGTGCATAGCCATAATAAGGAATAACGGCGGTTATGCGCGCAGCACTAGCCCTTTTGAGTGCGTCTAGCATGAGACATAGTTCAATGATGTTGTCATTGACGGGGGCACAGGTAGGTTGCACAACAAAGACGTCATCACCACGAATATTGGCACCAATTTCTACACGAACTTCACCGTCACTAAAAGTTGAGGTAAGAGATGGAGTTAATTGGCATCCAAGGTGATCACATATAGCCAGTGCAAGATCGGAATTTGCTGAACCGGTGACAATTCTAAGATTGTTAAACATGACGTACCTTTGCTCTCTGCGCATATGCGCAATGCGCATCGGGAATAAAAAATGGCAGGGGCGGAAGGGATTGAACCCTCGAATGACTGGACCAAAACCAGTTGCCTTACCGCTTGGCGACACCCCTGCATATTATAGTGTTGTTAAAAACACTTTACATTGTGCATTAAGAAAATATTTTGCCATTTCTTCAGCTTCTTCTTTTGAGTTCACAATTCCTATTATGGAAGAACCGCTACCACTCATGGTTGCAAGCTTGGCGCCCTGTTCTAGCAAGTCCTGTTTCAACTTTGCCAGTTCTGGGTGCTTTTGGAAGACCACTTCTTCGAAATCGTTTTCCAGTGTGGCGTTTTCTTTTGCTGCACAAGCGAAGATGTTTCTATCGTCATGACTCGATTTTGTCAACTTGTTTTTTAAAAAAAAATCACTTTTTTTTTCATCCCACGTAGCATAAGCCCAAGGTGTTGAAATCATTACATCTGGACAAAGTACGATGACATGTCCTTGCAAGGCATTTTTTTCTTCCAAGGCTAAGGGGGTGATAATTTCGCCGATGCCTTGCACTCTGGACGGTATATTTTCTAAAAAGAAAGGAACATCAGCACCTACACACAAGGCCGCCGCATGCAAATTTTCAGTGCTTAAAGGTTCCTTTGCGTGTTCATTACACCAGTGAAGCACTGTGGCAGCATCGCTACTTCCCCCACCAAGTCCGGCGCCATGGGGAATACCTTTATGTAAATCTACCTGCACATGTTTAATGCTGTCTTGCAGTACACCACCTTGGCGTAAAAAAGCAGCGTAGGCTTTTGTGAGAGTGTTGTTTGTAAGGTCAATACCCTTTGTTGTGCAGTGCACGGTAAAAGCCTGCTCAGCCTTTGTAGGTGCGTTAATAGAAAACTCTAAGGTATCATGAGGCTCTGCTAAGGGCCAGAAGATGGAATCTAAAAGGTGATAGCCATCTTCTCGCCTTCCTGTGATTTTTAGTGAAAGGTTGATTTTACAACCAGCCTTTCGTATCTGTGTTTGTTCTGTTGTCATAACTTTGTGTTATAATGTTTCAAGGCTCAGGTTGTTGTTGGTGTATACGCAAATTTCAGCCGCTATGGCCATGGCATGACGTACCACATCTTCAGCGGTGCTACTGGTATCGCCATGTCGTACTAGCGCTCTGGCTGCAGATAGGGCATAGGCACCACCGCTACCAATGGCGGCAACACCGTCATCAGGCTCAATAACATCGCCATTGCCAGAAAGTACCAATATATGTTCAGTATCGGCAAGAAGTAGCATGGCCTCGAGCCTTCGTAAGTATTTATCTTTGCGCCAATCTTTAGTCATTTCCACAGCGGCACGTACTAAATTTCCTCGAGATTCTTCCAATTTTGCTTCAAAAAGCTCAAATAAAGTAAAAGCATCGGCTGTGGCACCGGCAAATCCAGCCAGAATTTTTCCTTTATAAAGGCGGCGAATTTTACAAGCGCCGTGTTTCATGACAATGCTTTGCCCAAGAGTTACTTGGCCATCGCCACCAATGGCCACTTGCCCATTGTGACGTACAGCTAAAATGGTTGTTGCGTGAGTTTGCATATTATAATCCTTCTTCCCAAATTTCTTTGCGTTCTTTGTAAATGCCAGCAAAGCGTTGTAAGGCTTTTTTATCGGCATCACCTTTCACTAAGCTTCGGGCTTTATCTTGATATTGTTTAGTTTTCTTTTTGTTATTAGCATACATGGCACCATAGGCTAAATGTAGGTAAGCTAAGAACTGATGGCCGCTTTCTCCCAATGAGCGCGCATAAGCATTGTGTACCTCGCTATCATAGGGGAGCACTTGTAAAATTCTTTTGTAATAGGGCGCGGCATTTTGTGTGCGTCCTGTTTCGTCTAAAAGGCGTGCATAGAAAAATTGTGCCATATAATCTCGAGAATCTTTTTGCATAGCAGTGGTTAAGAGTTTCTCAGCTCTGTTCATATCTCCTTTTCTATAGTGAAAGGTGCCAGCTTCACGTAAGATGAGAGGATCGTTGGGGGCACTGGCAAGGGCTGCATCAAAGGCTTTGCTGGCTTCTTGCACTTTATGTTGTCTGGCAAGCACCATACCTATACCCATACGGGCAAGAGCGCTGTTTTGCGCAGAAAAACGATGATATGCTGCTTGAACATTGCCATAGCGAGCCCATAGTAAGGTTTGCACACGTTCAAAGCGTCTGTTGTCTACACGGCGCACATTTAAATGCTTTTGGCTTGATTGTGATTTTGCCACAATGCCTGTGATACGTGTGCTAATGTCTGGGTGTGTAGAAAGGTACGTGGGCACTCTGCCACCCCCAGCCATGATACTTTTTTCTTGAATTTTCTTAAATCCCCCAGCCATGGCTATGGGAGGGTAGCCTGCAGCTACTAAGTATTGATAGCCTATATCGTCAGCATCAATTTCATCCATTCGGCTGTAATTGAGCATGGCGGATTGACCGGCGCCTATGGCACCCACGGCCAAAGCCGCACCTTCTCCGCCACCGGCGGCAACTCCGGCAATGGCTA
>CAZBDD010000185.1:0-4113 GCA_964490475.1 uncultured Desulfovibrionaceae bacterium | reverse complement strand
GCGCCTTGAATGGATATGCTGTTTTTCATGTTGTAAAAGGTAGTGCTTAAGTGCTCTTTGGCAAGACACAGAAAGAAATTTTTATGGAATTTTTATGCAATGTGGGCTAGGTTCTGGTGGGTAAAATACAGAGTAAAAACTTTGCATATACTGAGCATGATTTATGGGTGAAAATCTTTTCAGATAAGATTTTTTGATTTTTCAAAGCGTATAGAAAAGGAGATATGTATGCGCGAACTTCAGGCAGAGGTCATTACAAAGGCCGTGGCTGAGCTGGCCATAAAAGCTTGCTGTAAACTTCCTTCCGATGTTTACGAAGCTTTTAAAGAAGCAAAAGAGCATGAAGCATCCCCTGTGGGACAAAATATTTTAGAGCAACTCATTATCAATGCTGACATTGCTGCGCAAGAAAATATTCCCATTTGTCAAGATACAGGCCTTGCCGTCATTTTTATAGATGTTGGGCAAGAGGTACGCATTGTGGGCGGCGAGTTTGAAGAAGCCATTCATGAAGGTATACGTCAAGGCTATACGCGTGGATATCTACGTAAATCTTGTGTGGAAGAACCGCTTTTTGAACGCAAAAATACTAAGGATAATAGCCCTGCCATTATTCATACCCGCATTGTACCCGGTGATGCTGTGCGCATACGCCTTGCGCCTAAGGGAGCCGGCTCAGAAAATAAAAGTATTTTAAAAATGTTAGTACCCGCCGATGGTATTGAAGGGGTACGCAATGTGGTGTTGGAAGCCGTGCAATTGGCCGGCCCCAATAGCTGTCCTCCCATGGTGGTGGGTGTGGGCATTGGCGGTAATATGGAAATGGCTGCCATTTGCGCCAAGCGTGCAGCCGCTCGTGATATTGACACAGAAAATGCCGATCCGCGTTATGCTACATTAGAAAAAGATTTACTGGCCTTGGTAAATAAAACTGGCATTGGCCCACAAGGTCTTGGCGGTAATACTACGGCCTTGCGGGTACACGTGGAATGGTACCCCACCCACATTGCTTCTTTGCCGGTGGCAGTGAATATTAACTGTAATGCGGCACGGCACGCCGAATGTACCCTATAGACGGTAGTTGGAGGACATATGTCAACAGAAAGTAAACGTATTACTGCTCCCTTTGATGCCGCCACGGCCGCTTCTTTACGTGCTGGCGATAGAGTGCTTATTTCCGGTACTATTATTGCTGCTCGTGATGCCGCCCATAAAAAACTTGTGGAAACTCTCAATGCTGGGGAAGAGTTACCAGTAGATTTGCAAAATGCTGTCATTTATTATGTGGGGCCTTCGCCGGCAAAACCAGGAGAAGCCATAGGCTCTGCAGGGCCTACCACTTCGGGGCGCATGGATGCCTATACCCCGCGTATTTTAGAGCAGGGGGTAAAAGGCATGATAGGTAAGGGCTATCGCAAACCGGAAGTTATTGAAAGCATGAAGAAAAACAAAGTGCCTTATATGGCTGCTGTGGGCGGTGCAGGGGCGCTGATTGCCAAGAGTATAAAAAAATACACAGTGCTTGCCTATGAAGATTTAGGGCCAGAGGCCGTGGCAGCCATGGAAGTGGTAGACTTTCCGGCCATTGTGGTGATTGATTGCTTGGGGAATGATTATTATGAGCAAGGGCAAGCGCCTTATCGTCAACTTTAATAATATAAACAAATAGCTATTTTTTTATGCCACGTTATAAATGTCTTCTTGCCTATGTGGGCACACGCTATGCCGGCTGGCAAGTTCAGGATGTAAAAAAGGCTCCCCTTACCATTCAAGGGGAGCTGGAAAAAGTGTTATTGAAAGTCACCGGTTCTTTGGTGCGTGTGCATGCGGCAGGGCGCACCGATGCTGGAGTGCATGCTGAAGGGCAAGTGGTACATTTTACAACAGAAAAAGCCAAAAGCGCTCAAGAATGGGAGCATATTTTTGGTGCTTTACTTCCCCCAGATATCTGTGTGCAGCAAGTGCATGTAGTTACAGATGATTTTCATAGTAGATTTAAAGCTATCGCCAAAATGTATCGCTATACTCTTTGGATACAGCCACAAGAGGGAATCTCTTTACCGGTGCCTCCGCGTTTGCGTCCTTTTGTATGGCCTTGTGGTTATGTGGATGTGCAACGCATGCAGGGGGCGCTTCCTTACTTACGAGGAAAGCACGATTTTTGCGCACTGCAAAACGTAGGTACGCCCATGGAGGACACAGAACGCACAATCCAACGCCTTGAGCTGAGTTTCGGTAGTTCGTGGGCTCCTTCAGAATATATGCCCTATATGTTAACCCTTGAGGTTCAGGGGGATGGTTTTTTAAAGCAAATGGTGCGTAATATTACTGGTTTACTGGTGGCGGTGGGTAAGGATAAATTGCATGCGCATGCTATTCCGCAACTTTTGGCTCAAAAGCATAGACCTAAGTTACCTGCTACGGCACCGGCTTGTGGTTTGACTTTGTGCCGTGTTTATTATGCTGATGTAGATTTTGAAGAATCATTGACTAAGCCTACTTCCTCCGAAGAAAATATTTAAGCAGTGTTTCCTTTACAAGCACGCTTTGGCTAGTGTAAGCCATGAGGACGAAATTGTTACAAAATATGCAGCTCAGCAAAGGAATACTATTATGAATTATAAAAATATCATGGTGGAATTAGAAAACAGTCCTAAAACATGGCTTATTACAGGTGTTGCGGGATTTATCGGCTCTAACCTGCTGGAAGAATTGTTGCTGCATAAGCAACGTGTGGTGGGTTTAGATAATTTTATACGTGGCTATCAGAAAAATTTAGATATGGTTCATGCCTCTGTAGGTGATGCTTTGTGGCAAAACTTCACCTTTCATGAAGGGGATATACGTGAGCTTGAGCACTGCAATGCTGCTTGTACAGGCGTGGATTATGTGCTGCACCAAGCGGCGCTTGGCTCTGTTCCATTTTCCATTGCTGAGCCTTTGACAACAAATTCTTGTAATATAACAGGTTTTTTGAATATGTTGGTGGCGGCTAAAGATGCCAAAGTAAAAAAATTTGTTTATGCAGCGTCTTCTTCCACTTATGGCGATGAACCTAATTTACCGAAGATGGAAGATCGTATTGGCGCACCTTTGTCTCCTTATGCTGTGACGAAATATGTGAATGAACTCTATGCCACTGTTTTTGCTAATACCTATGGTTTAGAATCTATGGGCTTGCGCTATTTCAATGTTTTTGGCAAACGTCAAGACCCCGACGGCGCGTATGCGGCAGTTATTCCGCAATGGTTTGCGGCATTGCTTAAAGGAAAGCCAGTATATATTAATGGTGACGGTGAAACTTCGCGAGATTTTTGCTATATTGATAATGTGGTACAAATGAATGTTTTGGCCGCGGTGGCACAAGGCGATGCTTGCAATAAAGTCTACAACGTGGCTTTTGGTGGTAGGACAACATTAAATGAATTATATGAAATTATTCGCCAAGAAGTAGTTAAAATAAATCCTGATGCAGCACAGTCTGAACCTGTGTACCGAGATTTTAGACAAGGCGACGTACGCCATTCTCAGGCAGATATTTCACGCGCTCAAACCTTCTTAGGCTATGCACCGCTTTATGATGTGCGCGAAGGTTTGCGTTTGGCAGGGCAGTGGTATGCCCAAAATGTACTCTAATATCTGTTCTATACTTTCGTTATATTGTTGAAAAAAAGTGTAGATATATTTGAGTATTATAAAAAGTCTTTGAGAGAAGATTTAACTGTGGGTCATAAAAAACTCTTTTCATGACCCACAGTTAAAAAAATGACAATGCCTCTAAAGTGCTGTTTTATTGATTTTTCTTTATAATTTGTGAAAGTCCTGCCACAATACCTGAAATATCTGCCATGTTTTGAGGCACAATCATGGTAGTGCCTTCTTTGGCTATTTGGCCGTATTGTTGAATCCAAGTTTCGGCAATACGTAAATTTGCAGCCATAATACCGCCATCGGATTGCATTTCGTGCGAAACGAGGCGTAAACCTTCCGCTGTGGCTTTGGCAACGGTTTCAATAAGAGCGGCTTCCCCTTCAGCTTGGTTTTTCAAAGCTTGCATCTTACCTTCAGACTCGGCAATAAGGGCGGCTCTTTCCCCTTCAGCTTTATTAATTT
>CAZBDD010000184.1:0-4120 GCA_964490475.1 uncultured Desulfovibrionaceae bacterium | reverse complement strand
CAGGATTGAAGAAAGAAATGGATGAGGTGCATAACCTTATTGAAAAAATCCGTATCATTATTCAAAGCCGTGGTTTCCGCACTGGTAAGGAACATTATATTCAAACTTTAGCGCAAAGCTTGGCTATTTTTGCTATGGCTTTTTATGGCAAGACAATTGTTTATCGCACCACAGACTTTAAGAGTAATGAGTACCGCAATTTACTTGGCGGACATTTGTTTGAAAGCGTAGAAGATAACCCCATGTTAGGCTATCGCGGTGTTTCCCGTAATATTCATGACTGGGAAATTGAAGCTTTCAAATTGGCTCGCGGAGTATATGGCGGCAATAATTTACAAATGATGCTGCCCTTTGTGCGTACTTTAGAAGAAGCACGTTCCATGCGTCGCTATTTGGATCAAGTGCATAAATTGCGTCCCGGTCAAGATGGATTAAAAATTATTTTAATGGCTGAAATTCCATCCAACGCAATTTTAGCAAAGCAATTCATTGAAGAATTTGATGGTTTCTCCATTGGTTCTAACGACATGACACAAATGGTATTAGCCACGGACCGTGATAATGCCAGCCTTGGTCATATTTATGATGAAGAAGATCCCGCTGTTATTTGGGCTGTGCTTGTAACTATTTTTACAGGCCAAAAATACGGAAAAAAAGTGGGCTTCTGCGGACAAGGTGTTTCTAATAGCTTAATTTTACGTGGCCTTGTGGCCATTGCGGGCATTGCCTCTGCTTCTGTTGTGCCAGATACATATTATCAGACGGTGCAAGATATTGCCGCCATTGAAGCTGAAAATATTTGTACGGCTGATTTGGGCAAATGGCTTATTAAACAGCACCATGCGCGCTTAAGTCAGCTTATGGAAAAAGAAGGCTATGGGCATATTTTAAAGAAATATACGCAACCTGAAGATGTAAAAGAATGGTATGAGGGAGAACTGCAGCGTCGTCATGAACAATTGCGTGAGCATTTAGACACAACGACGGAATCTTTTTATCGTACTGAGCTTGGCAATTTCCGCGATACATTCCACAAACCAGTTATTTATGCCACATGGGATTGGAATACCACAGTAAATGATGCTTTACGTCAAGCAGGCTTTGAAAATTTCGAAGAGCAACAAAAAGCATTAGAAGAATATCGCCAAAAAACATGGTAACACCATAGAGTACTTAATAATAAAAAAGCCTCTGAATAATTTTAGGGGCTTTTTTTTATGAAAAAACAATCTTTTTACAGGGAAGCAACATTCCCCTGTAAAATATGTCACAATTCACTTCTGTCATCAGCAAAGCGTTATTTGGAGCGAGCGTGCCTTTCTGAAAAAAACGCAAACACGTGTTTTTCAGCTTCTACTATATAAAGTGTGGACAGATATTAGGTAAGATGCTATAAAAGCTTGTACTTTGTCATATTTGGCATATTTTTTTGTGGCATATGCCATTTATGCAAGGGCAGACTTTGCTTTTGTTAGTAAAAAATATAATCCTTAATAAGGGGCTTTTTGTCATGGCACAATCCATACACTCAGATACGCGTGAAACTCCTAAAAATGCTACTGCATTGCCCTTAGTTTCTGTGCTTATGGCTACCTATAATCGCCGTAATAGGCTTGAGCAAGCCA
This sequence comes from uncultured Desulfovibrionaceae bacterium, assembly GCA_964490475.1. Lineage (GTDB taxonomy): Bacteria > Desulfobacterota > Desulfovibrionia > Desulfovibrionales > Desulfovibrionaceae > CAYJAD01. Next base: position 2,495 of record CAZBDD010000184.1, on the reverse strand, counting down.
TAGAAAGTGTAAGAATGCAAACCTACCCCCATTGGGAATTGTGCCTTGTTTGTGATGGTGGAAAGCCTGTGGATGATATTGTTAAAAAGTTTAATGATCCGCGTATTGTTTTTCAACATAATATTCAAAATAGAGGTTATGGACATACTGCAAATACAGCTTTTTCTTTAAGTAAAGGGAAATATATTGCTTACCTTGGTGATGATGATATTTGGATGCCAGACCATATAGAAAGTCTCATGATTGCCTTACTTGAACAAAAACAAGTTGGTTTTGCGTATTCAAACTCTTTGTGCATTCGTCGCCGCAAAAACGAAAATGGGGATTTAGTTCCTCTTGGTGAGTACATCCCTTGCCAAGGCCATGTGAATATTGCTAATATTTTAGAAGTCAATCAAATAACAGGTATCTCAGCACTTCATGAACGCGAACTTTTTGAAAAAGCTGGTTGCTTTGATGTAAAGTTACGTTGTCTTATTGATTTTGATTTATGGCGTAGAATATTATGTTTTACAAATACAGCGTATGTAGACAAGGTCACTTCACTGTACTACGAAGATTTAGAATGCTCCAATGACCACTTAACAAATTTAGCTACTCAAAACCCTTTGCGCTATAAATTACAACAATTGCGTATTTATAATAAAAAACTTCCTAATGGCATGGAAGAACGCTTTAAGCATTCCTTAAAGTATTTGCGTCAAAAACATTTTTTAGTCTATGCCACGGCTAGCAGAAATGCTGCACAAGAGCAAGGAGACATAAAGAAAGCTCAAAAATTTTCGAAAATACTTAGAAAAAATTCTTGCTTTATTCCTGCTGGAAAGCATGTAGACTTAGCCTTATTTCTTGTGCAAGATGGTGAAAACCAAGTCGCATTGCATATATTTAAACAGCATCTTGGTGCATCGCAAAATGGCCCAGGTGTGTATTTTCTTGCTTTGGAGTGTGCTATTTTGTGTAAAGATATATGGGCTTATGAAGTTTATGAAGCTTTATGGCAAAGTAGAGATAAATTACGAACAGAAGATAAGCAACGTCTTGAAAGCCTTGCCTTGCAGTTACGGCAAGAAGTGAAAATAGCGGCTGATATAGTAAAATAGGTTGTTGAAAAAACGGCATTGAATCATTAGAAACGCATTTATAATGTAGTAGCCTGTTAAAAAAATCTATTGTGAACAGGCTAAAATGCTATGCTTGTGTTAATCTAGCTATGGGAAGAACTTTTTTTGTAATTTTTTACATAGTAGGTGGAAAATGTTTCCAATTATTACCGGCAGAAAAATAAAAATTGCCATTGTTGGATGCGGGCGAATTTCTAAAAATCATTTTGGATCTTTAGAAAAGCACACAGATGATTTTGAGCTTGTGGCTGTATGCGATGATAACCTGACTGTTTTGCAAGAGCATATGGATAAATATGGGGTGCAAGGGTATAATTGTTACAATAGACTGCTTTTAGAATGCGATTGCGATGTGGTATCTTTATGCACACCGTCTGGTTTGCATGCAAACCAAACCATAGCCGCTGCCAAGGTTGGAAAGCATGTCATTACTGAAAAACCCATGGCTACGCGTTGGAAAGATGGTCTTGCCATGGTAAAAGCGTGTGATGATGCAAGTGTGCGCCTATTTGTTATTAAACAAAATCGTCGTAATGATACCTTGCAGCTTTTAAAACGCGCTGTGGATGAAAAACGTTTTGGGCGTATTTTTATGGTTCACTTAAATGTTTTTTGGACTCGCCCCCAAGAGTACTATGACTCTGCCAAATGGCGCGGCACGTGGGAAATGGATGGCGGTGCTTTTATGAATCAAGCTAGTCACTATGTTGATTTGCTTGAGTGGCTTATTGGCCCTATAGCCGATGTACAAGCCATGACGGGTACTTTGGCTAGAGACATTCAAGTAGAAGACTCAGGCGTACTCAATGTACGGTGGCGCTCAGGTGCTTTAGGTTCCATGGCAGTAACAATGCTTACCTACCCTAAAAATCTTGAAGGTTCTATTACGATTATTGGAGAAAAGGGCACTGTGCGCGTGGGAGGGGTAGCCGTAAATGATATTCAAATATGGGACTTTGCAGAAAAAAAAGACTATGATGCGCAAATAAAAGATGCCAATTATCAAACCTCTTCAGTATACGGTTTTGGGCACCCTTTATATTTTAAAAATATTATTGATGTCTTACGTGGTGATGCTGAACCTGAAACCGATGGGCGTGAAGGTTTAAATTCTTTAGAGGTGCTTATTGCAGCATATTTAAGTGCTCGTGATAATAAAACTATATCTTTACCTCTAGAGTATTAATTGTTGAGCTTTATTATACTAGCAAATAGAACAGCCTTCTAACAGACTGCTAAAGGTGTACCATGCAATTTATTGACTTAACAACACAGCAGAAACGTCTTCGTAAAAGTATAGATGCGCGCATTAAAAGCGTATTAGATCATGGTCAATATATTATGGGGCCAGAGGTTCAAGAGTTAGAAAAA
>CAZBDD010000183.1:0-4146 GCA_964490475.1 uncultured Desulfovibrionaceae bacterium | reverse complement strand
TGCCTTCTACGCTGGGAGCCACTTCCATGAAAGCACCAAAAGGAGCAAGACGTGTAATACGACCTTCTACGGTATCGCCTTCTTTCACCGTTTCTAAGAGAGTTGCCATGGATTCTTGACGTTCACGATCCATGAAAGCTCTATGCGAAACTACAATATTGCGGCCTTGCCCTTCTACACGGGTGATAAGGAAAGAAAGGGTTTTACCCACTACGGCTTCTGGATCATCAAAAGAGCTACGTCCTATTTGACTGCCGGGGCAAAAAGCGCGTTTTCCCATAACTTCAATGTTATATCCACCATTGCAAGTGCCAAGCACTTTACCATCAACAGGTATGGCAGCATCACGAGCATCTTCTAAAGCCGTAATACCACTGCCACTACGTGAAAGGCGGATTTCCTGAGGGCTTACAGAAGCAATCCAAGCATCAATGGTATCGCCTACAGCCACCGTGGTTTCACCGTTGGCATCAAGAACATCTTTACGATCCATAATACCGTCCACCTTTATGCCCACATCTAAAAAGATATTTTCACCGGACATAGCAATGATGGTAGCAGTAATTTTTTGACCAGGTTGCAGACGCACCGATGGGGAATTATATGTTTCTAGCAGGCTTGCAAAATCTTCATTTGTATTTTCAGCATCTTGCAATTGTGAAGGGGTGTTATCACTCATGATTATCCTCAATAATATTAATTTAGCTTAGAATTATATACAAAAAAGAATAAAAAGGCAATCATTTAGTTTCAAGGGTCAAATAGAGATCCCCCTGCCATTTACCTACTTTTTTGCCTAATCCGCGCAAGCGTATGGGCTTTCCCACTACGAAATCAGCCGGCAACACAATTTCTACTGTACTTAAATCTTCTGAAAGTCCTCGTCTAATTTGCAATCGAATGCGAGCCCCTCTAAAAAGATGACTAGCTGGCATTTTTATGGTTTGTTCATCATCAATTTGTTGCCTAAACCAACCAAGTATCTTACCAGAAAAAGAATTTTCCAAGTGTAAGTTAGACTTATTTTCCCCAAGATCCACTTCTGCAGTGGGAGGAGGCGTAGCAGTGGAACTTGTAGCAGATGCAGTTTTTTTCGCTTCTTCTGCTTTGGCCTTGGGGCGAATATGCTCTGTCCAATGCGTCCACATAGAGCTACTTTTTCCTTGAGCCGTGCTTTGTTCTGCAGATGCATTTTTTTCGGCCTTAGGTTTTTGTGAATTTTCTGCATCTTGCTTACTTACTTCACTATAAATATCTTCAAAGACACGTCTGGCAAAAGGATCATGCAAAAGATCACGCAACACATCTTCTTTGGCATAGGCTGCTGAAGCGGCTCTTTGCCTACTCTCTTCAGTTCTTTTGCGTATATCTTCTTTTACTCTGGCTTCTTCTTTTTTTGCCTCTTCCTTTTCTTTTGCCTCACGCTTTAAGCGCTCTTCTTCTGCTTTACGCGCCTCCTGACGCCTGCGCGCTTCTTCTTCGCGGCGTGCACCTTCACTGGTTTTATGGGCTCGTTCTTGCTTATATGCCTCTTTTGCCTTTTGACTTTCTTTTTGCTGCTCTTGTTGCGCCTGACTTTGGCGTGTATAGCCCCCCGCTGTCTGAGTTTTAGCCTTAGCTTGGCGAAGATCTTCCTCTTTTTGTAAAATTTGAGAAAGAGCCACATAAGCTTCATTAAGCACTTGGAACTGCTTACTGGCTGTAGGGTCATCCGGATTTAAATCAGGATGTAATTCAAAAGCCCTTTTACGGTACGCCTTTTTTACTTCTTCTAGAGTAGCGTCCCTAGGCAATTGTAAAATAACGTAACAGTCTTTAAGGCTTATGGTAGCGGTCTTTCGCATAAATTGCTCTAAATATTTTTAGCCATGGGAATAAGAGCGTGCGCTTCATTCTTGGCATTACTGGCCTGCAAATTATTTTCATCTAAATATTCCAGCCCTTCAGCTACAAAATCTGCATGAACACTTTGCGGTGCAATACCAGGACAATAGTCTTTAGCTAAGAAGAAACTTTCGGCATCGAGCATATTGCCCCTAAAAAAAGGCCATGCACGGCAAATATCCGGTCTTGCCACATGCACTCCACAACCTATTTGCTGTTTAAAGAAAATACAATTGCCATCATCACCAGTGCGAACTTTTAATTTACCATTGTGATCACAGCCAAATTTATCACGAAATTGAGCGACAGAAAGCTTCAAGTGCTGACAAATTCTTTCTAAATCTGTAGGACTTACCACTATACCGCCTTGTCCTTCGCAACATTGCCCACACATGCGACATTCAAAAACCTTTGCTTTCACCCTCAAACTCCAAGTAACTGTTGATGCACAATTTTAATGCATATATTTTCCACAATGTGCACATGATGCTTAGCGAGTATTTCCCCCGCTTGAGGTGAAAAAATACCTTCTTGCATCCAAAAACATTGAGAATGTTGTCCTCTTTCTATGCGTGCAAGTACTTCTTGTGCATGCATGGCACAAAAAGAGGACGCTCTAAAAAGATTTACTATGTCCACATGTTCAGGAATATCTTGTATATTTTTATATGTGGGCAAACCCCAAACATTTTCTCTCACAGGGTGTACAGGATATACCGTATAGCCTGCCTCTAAAAGATAGCGCCCAACACCATCCACAGGTTGCCCCAGCTTATCTTTAGCACCTATAATTGCAATACTTTTTGCATTTTTTAAAATAGTGCTCAAGCGTGTATCCAAAAACATACTCTCTCCCAAAAATCAAGAAAATACTGATAAAACAGCCCTCATTAATAGATTATTTCTGTGCTATAAACTAGGCACATTTACAATGCAAAGCCCACTCATTTTCCTCAATATAACACGAAAAATCATTCTATGTGAACAAGGAATATAAAAACTTCATGCAATCAGTACTCACTTAACTATACCCATGTCTTTAAGGAAGTGCAATTTTTTTAACGAAAAAAAATCCATTTACGGCGCAAGCAGCAGCTACCCTAAAAAAAATGAAAACTCCAACTTTCTTATACATAAACAAAACAGCCCCCGTACAATACAATCATGCGGGGGCTGTGAAAGGAGTTAATAAAAACTATTTTCCTTTTCTGGCTTTTCTGGCATTGCGCCATTCTTCTGGAGTGAGCGCACCATCGCCATTGGCGTCAGCTTCTTTAAAAGCCGCTTCCATTTTTGCAGCATTTCTATTTTTAAATTCGTTGAGATCTACTTTACCATCACCATTGGTATCGATTTTTGCAAACCTGCCGCCTTTTTTCATTTCTTCGGCATCAGCCACAGAAGACATGCTAGGCAAAGCCATAACCAAGGCCATAGCGGCACATAAAACATACTTTTTCATAATATTCTCCGTTACAATTTATAACATGCTATGAAATTCTAAAAATTCATAACGCTAAAAAATCCTATTTCTTCAAATAAGCTCTTGAATTTACATCAAGCTCAGCTATCGCCGGCCATTAATTTTACGAAATTGACCTATCAAATCGCCTTTGTGTTGCGTTGGGTAATTTATAGGGGTTGTTTTTATAAAATCTTTACAAATATAAGCAGTTTCAGAGCATTTAAAATTGTTCGTTCCATTTTCTGTTTCACAAAGAGGTTTCACCTGCTCTTCAGAATCCCAAGAGGTATGCACAGCCACAATTTTTTGCCAAGCACTACAGACAGCATCACCTTTGACAATAGTATTATCTACTATAAGTCCAAACAAGTAGTCATCGTAAAGAATTTTATTGGGGGCATTGGCATAGGCGTTTTTATTCAAGCGCAAGTCATTTTCTGTATACTGCACCCCAGGTCCATTACGCATTTTTATACCATTTTCCGTGGCCGTGGCATAAAAAAATTGCTTAGAAGATTGCTCGGCAGCATGCGCAGCTTCAAAAAAATACAGCCCAGAAAAGATAAAAAATACAAACAATTGCATACAAAACAAGAGAGATTTTTTTAACATAGCATTTCTCCTTTTTTTACGATTACGCATACATTACCTATAATTTACATTTGTAAACTTCGCACTGCAATGCACTGAACTTATCAGAAAAACCCCATTTTTACAAGAAACCCCCCTTGCTTAAAATAATTGCCTCAACTAATGGTATATACGTTGAGGCTTGCATAATCAAACTTATAAAAAAT
>CAZBDD010000182.1:0-4176 GCA_964490475.1 uncultured Desulfovibrionaceae bacterium | reverse complement strand
CAGTATCCCCAAATTGTAGCCCCCTGCTTAGGCTTTATAAGTAGGGGGCTCTTTTACTAAAAGAATAATACCTTAAAGACATCCCCATGCAAATCCCCTCTCCTCCTCAATACCTTAATGAAGCTCTTCGATGGCTACATACTTTTTTTCAACAGCACGGAAGCGATGCACCTTATGTGGTTGCACAAGCCCTTTGTATTCACTTTGCACAAATTACTAAGATTCAGCTTATAAGTGAAAAAAACATTCCCCTTACTGTTGTGCAATGGCAAAATATTTCTTCTGCAGCCATACGCCACGCACAACATGAGCCCTTGGCTTACATTTTGGGTAAAAAAGAATTTTATGGAAGAGACTTTATTGTAAATCCCCACACGCTTATTCCAAGACCTGAAAGCGAGGATTTGCTTGAGACGCTTTTTGCATTACTTAAAAAAAGAGAAAATATAAAGCCGCTTTTCTTTGCTGATATAGGCACAGGATCTGGCTGTTTGGCCTGCACTTTTGCTGCAGAAATATCCCATGCCCACGGATTTATGCTAGATATAAACCCTCTGGCTCTTGAGGTAGCCAAACAAAATGCGCAGCACTTAAAAGTTTCGAACAAAGTACAAGCCTTGCAAGGCACACTTTACCATCTTCCCTTTCGCCCCAATTCTTTAGATGTACTTATCAGTAACCCTCCCTATATTAGTGAGGCTGAGTATGTAGGCCTTGAAAAAAATGTGCGCCACTTCGAACCTAAAACGGCACTCGTTCCCCTTGCTCCTAAAACACATCACGACCCCTTTGGCCTTGCACACATAGATGCCTTGGCACAGCAAGCCGGACAATTACTTCGTGACGGCGGCATTTGCCTTATAGAACATGGGAGCACACAAGGCGCCGCTGTACGCGAACTTTTTTTAAACTATAGCAATTGGAAAAGTGTTGTTACAGGTAAAGATCTTGCTGGCTTAGACAGGTTTTGCCTATGCATCAAGTAATCAAGCCACTATCCCCTGTCCTGCTAAAAAGTCTGGGAAAGCAGAGAAGTACACAAGTTCACACTGTTATATTACCTTTATACCCCACGCATGCTACAATTTTACCATGTACAAGATTTCTCTTATATGCTATGGCAAGTTACTATCATTAAATTTCCAGTGACACTACAATCTCTGGATGCACAATTTTAACACAGAAATTTTAGTTTTTTTTTATCACGCCTACATTTGTATAAGGTTTTTATTACAGCCATGAAAGAACATTCTACGTCAAATAATACAGCGCCTATTACTTCAGATGAGTATGCAACGCTTTTAGTCGAACTTAAAGCTACCCGCGAAAAATTACATTTTATGGAAGCTTTGGTTGATAATATTCCTTTGCCACTTTTTTCCAAAGACAAAGACGGTGTCCTGCTTTTGGTGAATAAAGCTTATGAAGATTTCTTCAACACCACAAAAGATACAGTTCTTAATAAATCTATAAAAAAGTTAGACTATTTTTCAAAAGAAGAACAAGAAAGCTATCATACTGATGCCTTGTGGGCCATAGAAAACTTAAGTAGCACCCATTGTGAAAGGGTCTATACCGTAGCTAAAACCAATAAACCTTCCCTCTTTTGGAGCCAAGCTTTTGCCACACCTCAAACGGAAGAACGTGGCCTCATTGGCGTGATTGTAGACATTACCAAGCAGAAAGTTTTGGAATATGATTTAGAGCAAAAAGTAAAAGAACTTCACACGGCTCAAGAGGACATACAATTATCTAAAGAACGTATGCGTCTTATGCTCGACAACATGCCTTTGGCTGCACAAATTTGGTCTGAAGATGGAGAACTTCTTGAGACGAGCTTAGAAGCAGCGCGACTTTTTGAATTTGAAAATACTGAAGACTACATAAAGAACTTCCACAGCATACATCCAGAATACCAACCCAATGGGAAAAAAAGCTTAGATTATATTCAGGAACTCATAGCGACAGCCTTGCGTGAAGGCAAGTTGGATGCAGAATGGACGCATATAAGCAATTCTGGCGAAAAAATTCCTGTACAAATTACCTGCATTCGAAGTCTTTTACAAGGAGAGACTGTACTTCTTGCTTTTTTAAAAGACATGCGTGAATACTATGCACAAATGGAAAAAATACGCGAAGCAGACGAATACACAAAACTTATGCTAGATTTAAGTCCACTAGGGACCTTAGTTTGGGATAGTAACTTTACTTTAATGCATTGTAATAAAGCCCTAGCCATAAGCTTTGGCTTACAAGAAGCACAAGATTTTATTACTCATTTCTTTGAACTTATTCCTGAATATCAACCTGATGGGCAGGTTTCACTGCAAGTTATGCAAGATGCCTTACAAAACGCTCTTGAAACAAGTAGTAGTCAGTTGTCATGGATGGGAAAAAGCATTACTGGCGAAGAAGTGCCTTGTCACGTATATGCCGTGCGTTCAAAATTTCGCGGAACTCCCGTTGTGGTGGCCTATGTAAAAGACTTGCGTGAATCCATAGAGCAAGAAAAGAAATTGCAACTAGCCGAGCAACGCACTGCCGCCATTTTAAATGGAATCCCTATGGGCATTAATCTGCTTACGCCTAATTTTGAAATTTTAGATTGCAATGACGTAGCAGTTGGTTTCTCCGGATACTCAAGCAGAGAAGAATATATAGCTAACTTTGCCACTGTATTGCCCCCCAAGCAACCCGACGGAAGAGATGGGGCCACCCTTATTTGTGATATACTTACGGAAGCTCGCCAAAAAGGTACAAGTCGGCATGAAATCATGGCCATGAATGTACATCAAACTGAATTTCCCTTAGAAATCACTGCTGTAAACGCACATTTAGAACAAGAAGATTTATACATTGTTTATACGCGTGATTTACGCGAAACTAAACGCATGCTTGAAGAAATCGAACTTTCTAGAGAGGCTGCAGAACAAAGCGCACAGGCCAAAAGTGATTTTCTTGCCAACATGAGTCATGAAATACGCACCCCCATGAATGGCATACTAGGGCTTTTGCATCTTTTATCTAAAACCCCTCTTAATGATCATCAGCAAGATTATTTACAAAAAGCCCTCTTTTCTACCAATGAACTTTTGCGTATTATTAATGATATTTTAGATTTTTCTAAAATCGAAGCCGGCAAATTGGAAATGGAAACCATAACCTTCACATTGCATGGTATTTGCTCTGAACTGCAAAGTCTTTTAGGGCACTCAATCCATAGTAAAAATTTAGTTTTTGAACTCAATGAAGGTCTTTTTCCCGGCACTGCCTTGGTGGGCGACCCTCTACGTCTAAAACAAGTTTTATTAAATTTGTTGGGTAATGCCATTAAGTTTACCAGCAAAGGCAAAGTGAGCCTCATCATTGAGTCGGCAATAATTCGTCAAAAAGTAGATACAGAAAGAGCAAGTAGCCATGCATTGCATTGTAAATTTATTATTAAAGATACTGGCATTGGCCTTAGCTCAGAACAAGTCAAAGGTTTGTTTTCTGCTTTTTCTCAAGCAGATTCTTCTGTGACGCGAAAATATGGCGGTACAGGGCTTGGCCTTGCTATCTCTAAGCGCATTGTGGAAATGATGCGCGGCAATATTTGGGTAGAAAGTGCTTTAGGCCAAGGCTCTAGTTTTTTCTTTACAGCCATCTTCCCTGTGGCTGCCATGCAAGAAAACGATACCCCTCTTTTGACTATACCTATTTCTACTGAACAAAGAGTGCACAGTGAGCATTTATTATTGGTGGAAGATAATCAAATTAATCAGATTATTGCTGAGGAATTGCTTAAATCAGTGGGCTATACCTTAGATATTGCCAACAATGGGCAAGAAGCTTTAGAAATGTTGGCTGAAAACAAGTATGCTGCTGTTCTCATGGATATTCAAATGCCCATCTTGGATGGACTTTCTGCCACCAAGGCCATTCGAGCACAGCCACAGTTTGCTGAATTGCCTATTATTGCTATGTCAGCTCATGCCATGAGTGGCGACAAAGAAAAAAGCCTTCTACATGGTATGAATGACCACATCACTAAACCTATTTCTCCGGAAATTTTATACAGCACCTTAGATTTCTGGCTAAGTAAGCAAAAAATTTAAGATAGTAGATTTGTATTTAGTATTTTCTTGAGGGGGGAAGGGGCACTTTTGCTAGCGCCAAAAAGCTGCCCCTTCCCCC
>CAZBDD010000181.1:0-4186 GCA_964490475.1 uncultured Desulfovibrionaceae bacterium | reverse complement strand
CCCATTTCCGCAATGCGCTTTCCAATGCGATCCGCATTGCCAAGCAAAATAATTTCTGCCACATCGCGACGCAGTAAAACATCGGTGGCTTGCAAAATGCGCTCTTCTTGACCTTCTGGCAAAACAATACGCATTTTGGCTTGGCGGGCTTTTTCAATAAGGTCAAATTCAAACATCATGGGCGTCACTCTGGTGGGTTTGTCGGTGACAAGACGCTTACTGATTTCTTTAGCATTGACATTGCGTTCAAAAATACCCAAAGCGGTGTTAATTTTTTGCTGATTTTCCGGCTCTATGCGGCCATATAGTTGAGAGAGAATGCGCACGGTTTTATAGGTGTGGTCATTGGTAAGTAAAATGGGTACGGGCACACCTGTCCAGCCTTCTAGCAATTGATGTACATTTGCAGGAAGAGGAATACCGCCTGTAAGAAGTACGCCTGCAATATCGTGATACGCTGAAGATACGCGCGACGCCAAGGAGGCCAAAACAATATCTGTGCGGTCACCGGGCGTAATAATTAAGTGCCCATCATGAATATAATCTAAAAAGTTATGCACTTGCATGGCGGCAATAAGGTATTCGCCCACAAGGGTATCCATGCGATTGGCACCATAAAGCACTTCGGCATTAAGCCATTTTGCCACATCATTCATGGTGGGTTTACCAAGGGAATCATCATCAGGCACAGTATACACTAAAAGCTCTTTTTTGCCTTGCCCAGCGGCTAAGGCTTCACGTAAGTCACTCTTTTCAGTTTCGCTGCAATCTGATCTATTTATGATGACAGACAAAACGTCCACTTGTTTAGCTTCCAATTGGTCTAATACGGTTTTAGAGCTTTCAATAATTTCATCAATATTTTTTTCATGACCGCTGGCCACCACCATAACCACCGCACCAAGGTTGGCTGCAATATCTGCATTAAGTTCAAACTCAAAGCTGGAATCTTGCCCAATAAAGTCAGTGCCTTCACACAGGACAAAGTCATGTGTTTCCATAAGGTCATGGTATTTTTCTAAAATATTTTGGATGAGTTGATTGCGTTGCCCATAGTTGATGAGGTGCCGCGCTTCATCTAAAGTATAGGCAAAAGCATCAGAATAGCTTTGATTCAGCTTAAAATGCTCACACATAAGATTAATGTCGTGGTCTTTGTCATCAAAAATAGGTTCGTTAATTATGGGCCGAAAAAAGGCTACTTTACGCATATTTCGAGTAAGAAGCTGCATCATGCCAAGCACTATGGCAGATTTTCCTGAACGAGATTCTGTGGCGGTGATATACAAGCTTTTATACATGACAATACCCATCCAAAACGGCGAATAATACCGTGTCGTGTGTTATATTTTTCACATTATTCAACGAAAAAAGAGGGCGAAATATATGTTTACTCCGCCCCCTTAACTCTACGTTTAGTTTTCGATGCCGGGCAATTCTGCTAGCAATTTATAGTGCTTATAGCGCTTCATATATTGCTTTTCAAGGTTGGCCTTCAGCTCTGGTGAAGCTTCGGGATCAATTTTATCAAGGGCAGCAAAGCGATTTTCACCCATGATGAACTCGTGTAAAGTTCCATCGGGCTCTTTGCTTTCCAAGGTAAAGGGGTTTTTACCTTCATCGGCAAGTAAGGGGTTGTATCTGTATAGGGGCCAGTAGCCGCTGGTAACGGCCAGCTTGCCTTCTTCCATGGTTTTACCCATGCCCTTACGGATACCTTGGTTGATGCAAGGTGAGTAGGCGATAATAAGTGAAGGGCCTTTATACGCTTCTGCTTCGCGGAAAGCTTTCAGCACCTGATTTTTATCAGCGCCCATAGATACAGAGGCTACATATACATAGCCATAGCTCATGGCCATGGCGCCTAAATCTTTTTTGCCAATGCGCTTACCTGCGGCAGCAAATTTGGCAATGGAGCCTAAGGGAGTGGCTTTTGAAGCTTGACCGCCAGTGTTGGAGTATACTTCGGTATCCATGACTAAGATATTAATATCTTCACCGGAAGCAAGCACGTGATCAAGGCCACCGTAGCCAATATCATAGGCCCAGCCGTCACCACCAAAAATCCAAATGCTTTTCTTGGTGAAAAGGTCATCCATATGCCAAATTTCATGGGCAAGAGGGTGCTCCACATGGGTTAAGCCACCAAGAATTTTGTCACCGTATTCTTTGGAAGCATCGGCGTCTTCCATATTTTCAAGCCAGCCAGTGCAAGCATCTATCAAGGATTGGTCAAGGCCATCCAACTCTAAAAGCATGTTAATGCGCATGGCTAAGTTGGCACGTCTTTGTTGATAAGCCATTTCTATACCAAAACCAAACTCTGCGGCGTCTTCAAAGAGGGAGTTACCCCACGCAGGGCCGTGACCGTCTTTGTTGGTAGTATAAGGCGTGGTGGGGGAAGATGCGCCCCAAATGGAAGAACAACCCGTGGCGTTGGCAATAATCATGCGGTCGCCAAACATTTGGGTTAATAATTTTACATAAGGGGTTTCGCCACAACCAGCGCAAGCACCAGAGAATTCATGCAAAGGCTGTTGTAATTGTGAGCCTTTCATGGTGTTACGTGGCAAAATATTGTCCTTTAATTCCACAGCGTTTTCTGCAAAATTTAAGTTGGCTTTTTGCTCTTCCAATTGTGTTTCTAAAGGCTTCATGACCAAGGCTTTGACCTTGGCGGGGCATACATCTGCGCAAGAGCCACAACCAAGGCAGTCTTCGGCATATACTTGCATGCGCATATGTAAGCCTTTGAGTTCCTTACCTTGTGCAGGTTTAACTGCAAAAGATGCAGGTGCTTGCTCCATTTCTTCATCGGTGACAAGCACAGGGCGGATGGTGGCATGGGGGCACACAAAAGAACATTGGAAGCACTGAATACAATTTTCTACTTGCCATTCTGGTACGGCAATGGCTACACCGCGCTTTTCAAAGGCGGCAGTGCCAAGGGGCATAAGACCGGCAGGGTCCATGCTGGATACGGGCAACTTATCGCCTTGTTGTGCAAGGATAGGACGAACAACATTGGCTATGTAGTCAGGGTCTTCGCCTTGAGCGCCGCAACCGCAAGAGCAACCAGAGCTGCAAGATTGGTCGGTGCAACAGGCATCTTCGGCTTGAGCCCAAGATGCAGGGTAAGATACTTCTTGCACGGCATTTAAAGCACCATCTACAGCGGCAATGTTCATATTAACAATTTTATCGCCCTTGGAACCGTAGGTTTTTTTGATGGAGTCTTTCAGCAAGCTTACGGCAGTGTCAAAATCTAGCACATTGGCCAGTTTGAAAAATGCTGTTTGCATGATCATGTTAATGCGTCCGCCAAGACCTACTTCTGTGGCTAATTTTACGGCATCTACATTGTAGAATTTTAATTTTTTCTGGGCAATGGTGCGCTTCATAGCGGCGGGAAGATGGGCATCCATATTTTCCACAGACCATTCGGAGTTTAGTACAAAGGTACCACCTTCTTTAATGCCTTCAAGTACATCGTATTGATGCACGTAAGCAGATTTGTGACAAGCCACATAATCAGCTTGAGTCACAAGGTAAGAAGATTTAATGGCTTCTTTACCAAAACGTAAATGTGATACGGTAAAGCCGCCGGATTTTTTAGAGTCGTAAGCAAAATAAGCTTGTGCAAACATGTCAGTGTTATCACCGATAATTTTAATAGCTTGCTTATTTGCACCTACAGTACCGTCGGCACCAAGACCATAGAATTTACACTGCACGGTACCTTCGGGCACAGTGTTAATGTCTGCTTCTACGTCTAAAGAAGTAAAGCTCACATCGTCGATTATACCCACAGTGAAGTGGTTTTTGGGGCCGGCACAAAGCATATTATCAAAGACAGCTTTAGCCATGGCAGGGGTGAAATCTTTAGAGCCAAGACCATAACGACCGCCCACAATGGTGGGGCTGCCAAGGTTGGAGCTACCTTCAAGATAGGCTGTGCATACGTCTTGATATAAAGGTTCGCCCAAGGCACCAGGCTCTTTGGTGCGGTCAAGCACGGTGATGGTGGTGGCACTAGCAGGGATGGCGCGTAGCATGTGCTCAGCAGAGAAAGGACGGAATAAACGCACTTTCACAAGGCCTACACGTTGCCCTTGTTTATTTAGATAATCCACTGTTTCTTCAATAACTTCGCAGGCAGAGCCCATGGCAATAATGACACGATCTG
>CAZBDD010000180.1:0-4215 GCA_964490475.1 uncultured Desulfovibrionaceae bacterium | reverse complement strand
TGTTATTTCTCCTTGCCATGGGTCTTCCCATTTTAATTATGGAATTTGCCATTGGGCGCGCATCTCAAAAAAGTTGGGGGAAAGCCTTCAATGCACTAGAGCCCAAAGGCTCGCATTGGAGCAAGCTGAGCTTTATGGGGGTTACTGGCGCTTTTATTCTGATGATGTTTTACATCCCTGTGGCTTCATGGCTTTTTGCCTACTGTAAGCATACAGCAAGCGGCGCTTTAGATGTGCTAAGCCCTGATGGTGTGGGACAATTTTTTGGTAATATGTTAGCAGATCCTTGGACCATGTATGGCTGGTCTGTACTTGTTATAGTGCTTGGCATGGGCGCTTGCGTGCTTGGCGTACAAAAAGGTGTGGAACTGGTGGTCAAATATCTTATGCTTGGCCTCCTGTTCTTATTAGTGGTTTTGGCCGTAAACTCTTTAACTCTGCCCGGTGCCGCAGAAGGCATGTCTTTTTACTTAGCTCCAGACTGGGCTAAGGTACAAAAAGAAGGCATTTTGAATATGCTCAATGATGCCATGAATCAAGCCTTCTTTACCATTAGTGTGGGTATTGGTTCTATGATGATTTTTGGTTCCTACCTTAATAAAAAGCGTACTCTCACTGGGGAAGCAAGTTATATTATTGGTCTTGATACCTTTGTGGCTATCATGGCAGGCTTTATCATCTTCCCTGCATGTTTTACCTATGGCGTACAACCTAATGCTGGGCCTGCGCTTATCTTTATCACCCTACCCAATATTTTTAATGAAATGACAGGTGGAAATTTCTGGGGACTTCTGTTCTTTATTTTCATGGCTTGTGCAGCTCTCACCACGGTGATTGCAGTGTTTGAAGGAATTATTGCGTATTTTATGGATGTATTCCACTTTTCGCGTGCAAAAAGTTCTCTTATTACTTTTGTAGCCATTCTTATTGGTGTTTTACCTTGTATTCTTGGCTTCAATGAGTGGAAAGAATTTCAACCCTTGGGAGAAGGTACAGGAATTTTAGATCTTGAAGATTTCATTGTAAGTAAAAACTTATTGCCTCTGGGCTCACTATTTATGCTCATTTTCTGCACATCACGCTATGGATGGGGCTTTGATAAATTTGTAGAAGAAGCAGATATAGGCGAAGGTAGCAAATTCCCCAAATATTTACGCCTCTACCTCACATATATTTTACCATTTATTATTATCTTCGTCTTTATTCAAGGCTATTTACAAATGTAAGTAAAAGTGCATAAAGACAATAGTCGCCCTACTTATTTTCTATACATCTAACAGTAAAAAGCCTCTGTCCTAGTAACAGAGGCTTTTTCTATATGACAATGAATTGTGGTCTTATTTTTTCTTTTTTTCCATAATATCTTCTAAAAAAGCGACTAATACTTCAATTCCATTTTCTGCAGCAAAATCTTTTGCTGTTCTTCCTTTTTTATCCTTTATAAAGACATCCGCACCGGCCTGCACTAATATTTTAGCATATTCCACATGGGCGGCTGGCACATACACACAATTAAACAAAGCTGTAAAGCCTTCATCGTTTTGTGCATTCACCTTGGCTCCATTTTTTAGCAAAAGCTCCATGGCGCTATCAAAGCCAAAACCTGTGGCTCCCATAAGAGCCGTCTCTCCAGAAACGGTTACAAGGTTAACCTGAGCACCTTTTTCTATAAGCAATTGCATTATGTCTACACGGCCTTTCATGGCAGCCCCCATTAATGCAGTAAAGCCACTTACCGTTTGTGCATTGGGGTTTGCCCCATGCTCAAGAAGCATTTTTATTATGCTTGCATCCACCCAGGCACCATAACTCATAACAGCTGTAATGCCATCCTCAGTTTGAGCATTTACTTCCGCGCCCTTCTTAAGCAATAAAGCAACCATGTCAACATAGCCCATATCAGCCGCATATATAAGGGGGGTCATATTATTTTTACCCTTTTCATTAACATCGGCACCATCCAAAATAAGTTTTTCAGCCTCTTGCATATTTTTATTTTGTACAGCTTCTAAAAGGGCACTAGCATGAACCATGGGTGCAGATAATAAAATATAAGAAAAAAAACAAGTTACAGACAACAAAATTTTTTTCAATTCAAACTCCGTTTTCATAATGTTATATACAAATATTCCCTTAAGCAATTCGTTAGAAGCTATAGGAAAGTCCACCAAAAACAGTATAGGTAAGATGTTTTTCACCATCTACCATAGGACTATCAATTATTGCGGCATCCAAAAATCGCACACTACCCCCCACCATGGCAGAAATATTCTTGGTGAAGGAATAGCCCACACGCAAGCCTACATAAGGCTGCAAAGCAATGGAATCTACTTCATAAGATTCTAAACCAGATACACTTGCCTCTCCATCGCTGATGCCATAGTAATAGTTCACGTACTCACTGTCAAAAATTTTCACACCCACTGAAGGCGATATCAGAAAACGATGTACAAAGAAATTTCGCTCATAAGCTACATCTCCCACAATACCCTGATGCGTGCCTAACACATTGGTAGCAACACTACCACGTAACTTCCCACCAAAAGGCATAACTACATCAACCCCCACTCCCGCCAGTAAGGAACCAAAGCGATTATCCAAATATTGCATGCGCACATCACTACTTTCAGTGGCATCAAAATTGGTAAAATCATATTCAAAAAAAGCGGAAATAGTAAACACGTCATTGGGAGAATAACGCACACCAGCTTGAGTTCCGCGAATGTACACATATTCCCCATTATAGCCAATAATGGGAATAGGCGTCCATTTATCATAATTTTTATATGGGCTTGATGAAAAAACACTACCTGCACCCAACATCCACTTACTCCATGCTGCGTCAACAAAAAGTACACTTAATAAAAAACAACATAGCAAACACCCTAAAAATCTCATTCGAAACATACATCCTCCTTAAAGCATAAAACCTTTATTCCTTCACATATAATTCCCCATTCTAGGTTTCTATTACATACTTTTATCTATATGACAAGAGAATTTCCCAACATGAGAGAATTGTATGGACTGTTTTCCATAATATTTTTTTGTGGGCGCGTACTCACCCCCAGCAATAACACTTGCCCCTATGCTGTAAAACGTATATGTTACTCACATGCCTTGCACAACAGAAGGAGTATATCTTAATGAAGGTACTTTGGGCACCGTGGCGTCTTTCTTATATACTTGGCCCCAAGCCAGATACTTGTGTGTTTTGTTTGCCAGAGCATACAAAAGAAGATGAAGAGCGTTTGATTCTACACAGGGGCAACCATTGCTTTGTTATCATGAATAAATATCCTTATACCAATGGACATCTCATGGTAACTCCCTATAGACATCTTATGGATTTTACGCTGCTCACTCAAGAAGAAAGCACGGAAATGATGGACTATTTGCAGCGATGCACTGCCATTTTGCAAGCCCGTTTTCATTGTCAAGGTATCAACATTGGCTTAAACTTAGGAGAAGCCGCCGGCGCCGGCATACGAGAGCATTTACATTTTCATCTTGTACCCCGCTGGAATGGTGACTCTTCATTTATGGCCGTTATGGATGAAGTGCGCATGGTGCCAGAACACCTGCACTCCACCTATGCAGCCCTTAAACCACTTTTTGAAAAATCTTTTCCCAAACCCTGAGGAGGCCTTGGCATGCGGTATTTAAAGGTTTTAGTTTTTGTTTTAATTTTCTTTGTAAGTATGATTTTCTTCTTCCAAAACCAAGCCACCTTGGCTACGGAAATGAAGCTCAGCTTAAATCTTTTCTTTATGGCACCCATGGAGTCCATATCCTTGCCTTTCTACTTCCTTGTGTTGGCAGCATTTTTATCTGGCGCCATTCTTGCCATGTTAGTATTGATTTGGGATAAAATGAATCTTTCTGCCAAAGCCATGAAGGCTACTTGGCGTGTACGTGCCTTAGAAAAAGAAGTGGCTGCCTTACGCGCTAGCCAAGCACAGCCCATAGCCTTGGCACCTAAAAATGCAAAGAAAGAAGAAGAGAAAAAAGTAATTGAAGAGAAAAAGCCCGCTGAAGAAAAAATGGTAGACGTGGAAGCAAAAGCTGTGCCTGAAGACATTAAGGTTCCAGACCCAGACAAGAGTGCTTAATGGTCTGTATAAGATTTTAATAGTTTATTTTATGTGTTTTTCACATAACCCTTTTTCAAACTGCTTGTGTATACCACCTATACATAAGCAGTTTGAGTTTATA
>CAZBDD010000179.1:0-4215 GCA_964490475.1 uncultured Desulfovibrionaceae bacterium | reverse complement strand
TTACCAAGGATGCACTCTACCGACTGAGCTACAAGAGCACTCAACGAAGATGCTTCTAAGCAAATTTTGAAGAATCGTCAAGAAAAAAATGAAAAAAATAAAAAAAACCTGCATTGCTTGTCTGGAGACAATGATGTAGTATACACAAACAAGAGGTAAATCTCGTGAAAAAGTGAGGATTTATGCGTGAATATTCATTGATGCTCCTATTTTTTCTTTTCTGTTTTTTTTCTTGGCATCGGTGTAAAGCTCTTTTTATGTCAGCCATTGCAAAAAAAATAATTCTATATTTTTCCATAATCGCATCATGGCGCAAGAGCTGTAGAAGAAGATATGGTGCTTTACGCGCCCCTCTGCTTTGTGCTATGCTATTTTGCACTTTGTTTGGATGCGGCCCTAAGGCTGTGGGAGAAGACAAAAAAACACATTACCCTTCAGGTGCCCTTTCCCCTGCTCAAGATGCTGCGGAGTTACGCTACCCTGTGAGTGGCAAAAAAATTGATAAAACTTTATATATGTTAAATGACCCTGAGCGTATGTATGTCTATCAAGGAAAATTTAACCAATACCTTAAGGATCAAACTGAAAATACCTCAGAAAAATATCAAAACCTTCAACCACGGCAAGCAAGCCCATTTAGGTAGTAGTTATGGACCCTATTACACATGCCGCCAGCGGTGTCATAGCAGCTCTAGCTATAAAAGAGCAATACAGACCTTCTTCACGTTTGTTTTTCCCTTATGCCGCGCTTGTGACGGCAAGCCCTGATATAGACGTATTGTTTGGGGGCACAGCCACAGACTATTTACTTTTACATCGGGGCATTACGCATTCTTTGGCTGCCGTGCCCATAATAGCATTTTTTTTAACCTTGCTTGCTGTGCCTCTTTGGCTTAAACGTAACATGTCGCTAGAAAAAGGATATGAGCCCTATGTGCAAAATCCGGCACATGTAGTTAAAAGTGATGCACGTAAAAGTAAGAGATGGCTAAATTTTATATGGCCCACGTGGATACGCACCCAAGAGCATGGCTTTGGGAAGCGCATTTGGTCCTTTAGAAAGGTCTATCTTTTCACCATGGGGCTTTTGCTCTTGCATATATGGTTAGATATAGTTACCACCTATGGAACAATGATTTTCTTGCCTTTTTCTGACTATAGAGTACGCTTGAACGGGCTTTTTATAGTAGACTTGCTCCTAACCATACCTCTTATTTTAGCTACATGGCATGGAGGAAGAAAGCGCTCTTACGCTGTCATAGGGCTTATATGGATTTTCTTATACCCCTCAATTTGTGTAGGAGTGCGCACCTGGCATGAAACGCACTTACAAGCGCAACTAGCGCAAAGCGAAATGGTAAAACAGGTGGGCAAATTGCAAAATATAGCCGTATTGCCCGATGCATTAGCGCCTTTTTATTGGCGAGTGGTTTATCAAACCGATAAGCCATATACACAAGCGGTGTCCACAGAATTTACTTGGCCTCAAGCCAAAAGCCGCTTAGGCTATAATTTTCCAAACAGCGAGCAAAGCGTCTTTCATCAGGGGCTAAACTTTTTAGGGCAAGCCAATACGCCATTAATGCATTATCCGGCTTTACGAGAAGATATTGCCAAGGAGTTAGCTCAAACCAGTCGCCGAGCACGCGCCTTTGAATCTTTCTTGCTTATGCCCATTCAAGAAAGTTTGGCTTTATCGCAAGATGGCGCAGAAGAATATGGTGTATATGATTTACGTTTTAGCACCATGTTTGTAAATCTGTATGAATTTTTATGGGAAATGAACCAAGGTCAACCCACTTTTTTAATGTCTGTAAAACGTCCTGATATACATTGGACACAGGTACGTCTGGCATTTTCCGGTGCAGGCAGAGATAGTGGATGGCAAGATATGGAAAAGCCCAAAGAAACTCTATGGTGGCAAAAACTTATTGGCATACAATACTAGAGGAAAAACATGACAAAAACACTTTCGCATTTAAACGAAGACGGTAGCATAGCCATGGTGGATGTGCGCCATAAAGCAAGCACTCAAAGGGTGGCCATTGTGCGTGGATTTGTCCATTTGAACCACGAAACCTTAGAGCTGTTGCAAAAAAAAGCCTTACCTAAAGGAGATGTACTTACCACCGCCAAGGTAGCAGGCATTTTAGCAGCCAAACGTACAGCAGAATTGATTCCGCTTTGTCACCCGCTTTCTCTTTCCTTTGTAGATATTCGTTTTGTCTTGCGCAATAATGGAACCTATCTTGGACTTGAATTGGAATGTGAAGCGCGTACCATGGGGCCCACAGGTGTAGAAATGGAAGCTTTAGTGGGCGCACAAATTGCCGCGGCAACCATTTATGATATGTGCAAGGCTGTTCAAAAGGATATTGTCATAGACACTATACACTTGGTATACAAAAGTGGTGGCAAAAGCGGTACCTATTGCGCCCTAGATTTTGATAAGTCTGTGGCAGAGACTTTAGAGTAAGGATACGTATGCTTGCCCCCCAAATAGATCCTGTGGCCATAAGCATCGGTAGTCTTGAGTTACGCTGGTATGGCATAATGTACATTCTTGCCTTTCTCAGCGCATGGCTTTTAGGGCGTTATCGCGCTTCACGCCCTCAGAATAATTGGACAGTGGAACAATTTGATGACATTCTTACTCTAGGCATGTTTGGGGTAATTTTAGGAGGGCGCATAGGCTATGTGCTTTTTTATGATTTTGCCCATTTTGTAAGTGACCCTCTCGAGATATTTCGTGTATGGAATGGTGGCATGTCCTTTCATGGAGGTTTGCTTGGAGTAATAGTGGCCATGCTGTATTCAGCAAAAAAAATGGGCCGATCCTTTTGGGAAGTAGGAGATTTCATAGCCCCCTTAGTAGCCCCAGGTTTATTTTTCGGGCGCATAGGTAATTTTATTAATGGCGAATTATGGGGCAGTGTCACCACGGTTCCTTGGGGTATTATTTTTCCCTATGCTGGAGATTTGCCGCGCCATCCTTCTCAGCTGTATGAAGCCTTTTTTGAAGGACTCGTGCTTTTCATTATTCTTTGGATTTTTTCCTCCAAAAAAAGACCTCTTGGCGCAGTGTCCGGCATGTTTGGCTTATGCTATGGTTTAGCGCGGTTTGGCGTGGAATTTGTGCGTATGCCCGATGCGCATTTGGGCTACCTAGCCTTAGGCTGGCTTACCATGGGGCAAATACTCTCTTTACCGCTTATTTTTATAGGGGCTTGGCTAGTCATAAGAAATAAGGCCTAGAAAATTTTCACTATAAAAAATATTTTTTATTCTAGTATTAATTAAAAATAAAAAAAGAGACGGTATTTTTTCATAATAATTGAAAAAATACCGTTTTTTTCTTCATTCAATTTTCGTCTTTTTTTTAAAAAAAGGAGGAACATCCTTGACCTTGTGCCCCTTGTGACTTACTTTTAATAACTATGAACTGGGACTGGGATAAATTACAAGAAAAACGGCAAAGGCAGTCGCGTCAATCTCCTTTCGGAGGAGACAATAATGGCGACCAAGGCGGCGGTAACAATAATAATAATGACCGACAGCCACCCAATAACTTTAAAAACATGCCTGAAAATCCCTTAAAGGGCCGTGTTAAATTACCGACAGGTAAAGGAATATGGTTTCTTTTAGGGGGCTTAATTGTGCTCTGGCTTTTTTCGGGAATCTTTATTGTAAACCCCGATGAAGAAGGCGTTGTTTTGCGCTTTGGCAAATATGTGCGCACTGTGGGTCCAGGCCCGCACTATCACTTACCCATACCCATTGAAACCGTTTATAGACCTAAGGTAACGCAGGTTTTGCGCGGCGAAGTGGGCTTCCGTTCTGTAGGCCAAGGGGGAACCTTTCAGCAAGGTCAGCTTCGCACTGTGCCCGAAGAAGCTTCCATGCTTACAGGTGACGAAAACATTGTTAATGTGCAATTTAGTGTGCAGTATAAAATTAGTGATCCGGTGGAATACCTCTTTAATGTAACCAATCAAGCAGCTGTGGTGCGTAATGCAGCAGAAGCTGCCATGCGTGAAGTTATTGGCAAAAGCATGATTGACTCTGCTTTGACCGATGGCAAGATTCGCATTCAAGGTGATGCCACGGCTTTATTGCAAGAAATTCTTAACCGCTACGAAGTGGGTGTGCAAATTATTGCTGTGCAATTACAAGATGTGCATCCCCCACAAGAAGTTATTGATGCCTTTAAAGACG
>CAZBDD010000178.1:0-4254 GCA_964490475.1 uncultured Desulfovibrionaceae bacterium | reverse complement strand
GTTTATGGCTATGAAACCATTAATATTCCCATTCCTGAAGGCTATCTTCCCATTTCTATCACAGCTCCCAATGGAGAATGCATAGAGCGCACTATCCCCTACCCGCCAGCACCGGGTAGCATTTACCACATGACCAAATGCCAAGATGCGTTATTTTTTTACTACTATAACAAAAATGACAAAATTCGCATTACCGACCTACATCAAGGAGTTGTGTGGGGTACTGCCACCACAGAAACCAAATTAGATGAGCGTCTTGTCAATCGTTTTGATTATGATGGCGATTATGGTACTGTACTTAATAGATTTTTAGTGCAAAGCGTTCTTAAGCATCCTTTAACAGTATATGGGGCTGGTGGGCAATCAAGAGCGTTTATCCATATACAAAACACGGTGGAATGTATTCGTTTAGTTTTGGATAATCCACCGCAAGCCGGAGCATCAGTACAGATTTTTAACCAAGCAACAGAAGTACATGAAGTTCTCACCCTAGCTAAGCTAGTAGCCAAACATACTGATGCCACCATCAAACACTATCTTGACCCAAGAGATGAAAGTGAAATCAACTCCTTGCGTGTTCATAATGAAGGTCTGCAAAATATTGGTTTACATCCCATTTTATTACAAGATGAACTGATGCACGAGGTGCGCCATACTGTAGAAAAATACAAACACCGTTGTGACTTGCAACGTATTATCTGTACTTCCGTATGGAACTCCAATAAAGTTGTAGATTTTTTAGGAACAGAACATGTATAGCACCCAGCATACCTGGTGCAATGCAGCGCCATCTTTTATGGGATGTATTACCCATAAATTTTGCTGCTATCCCCTATCTACTGCACAGCGCCAATTAGAAGGAGGCTTACGCTTACAAGCTAAATATAAAAAAAGTATGCCGCAAAAGCCCTTAGTAACTGTTATAACAGTTACTAAAAATCGTTCACACTCATTACATAAAGCTCTACTTTCTGTCTTAACACAATCCTACGACAACATAGAGTATATTGTTATTGATGGAGCAAGTTCTGATACGACGCCTCTTTTACTTATGACGTATGGTGATGCTATAGACTATTATCTTTCTGAAGAAGATGCGGGGCTTTATGATGCCATGAATAAAGGTATTTCTCTAGCTAGCGGTGAATACATTATCATACTCAATGATGATGATTGGTATTACCCCAACGCCATTGAATGCCTTGTGCAAGCTTCCCTAAAAAATGAAAGAAAAATGACCTGCGCCTTAACAAACATGGTCAATGCTGAAGGAGTCAATGTAGGAACAATTCCTCATTTTCCTTATTCCGGCTTTGTCTTTTTTCGCGCTCCACTTCGACATGAACTTATGCTAATGCCCGCACATGCATACGAAACTGTGGGCTACTACGACACACAATATGCCATTATTGCAGACCTTAAATGCATGCAAAAACTTTATGCCTTACAAGTTCCGCTTGTTATGCTGGATACGCCGCTTATGTCGTTTAGTACAACAGGGGTTTCGCACCATATGGAAAACTTGCAAAGTGAAAGAAAAAAACTTTTACTAGAAAATTTTCCTTTTTTAGAAGAAAAAGATGTAGATTTTCTTGCTACAATGCTTTTTAACCAACATGTTCAGTGCTATAGGCTACTTGAAAAATACAAAAAATTCAAAAAATTCACCTTAGCACTCACAGACTATTTACGCGCATGCACCTTCAATTTTTTATATATGGATCCAAAATAAACTTATGAAATACTGCGCACTACTTCCCACATTAAGTGTTATTCTTCTACAAAGCCAACAACAAAGCGAGCTTAAGCACAGCCTTGCGTCTTTAGCACAGCAAAGCCTTGCCCCGCTGGAAATTATTTGTGTACAAGCGCAAGAAACTTTACACGATTTTGTGCAAAATATTACCTTTCCTTGTGCAATAAAGTATATTTCACCAAAAGGTCCCTTAGGCACGCAGTATGCTGCCGCCTTACAACAGGCTCAAGGGGATTACGTGTTATTTTTACACGTTCCCGATACTTTTTTTACTACATATAGCCTTGAAAAAGCAATATTGTGGCTACAACAACATCCGTGCCCCGTTTTACTTTCTGACTATACACTCTTTTCGTATAATACAGACCCTACAATTTCTTGTGGTATGAATCCTGTTGGACACCTTATTAAGGAAACTCCAAGCACAACATTTGCCCAAACACCCGCATTATTGGCCTTAACTTCACTCTGCAACAAAATATTTTCTCGAAAATTTCTTCAAGAAAAGGCCATTCATTTTAATATGACGTCGAATTTCCCCCATTATGCCCTGCATGCACAGCTTTTACATCAGGCCAGCTTTACTATCTTAGAAAGCCCTCTTTTTAGACATGCCGTAGGAAAAGAGGTGGCGACTATTTCTCTTGAAAAATGTAAACAGGAATTGGACGCCCTACAACACTTACAACACATTATGCAGCCACACATAGCCCCCCACGCACAAGAGCACTTCCAAGAATTCCTATGGGGGCAATGTTTACGTCATGCCAAAAAAATTGCCCTTGCCAGTCTTGACAAGCAAGAAAGACTTGATTTTTTACAGCAATGGCATCTGTTCTTAAGCAAAACCCCATTACCCTCCCATTCTTTAGGTAATAACATAGCCCAAGAATACACGGAGGCCATTTCACATGCAAAATATCAACAAGCTTTAGATATTTTAACTCATCACCTACATCATATGCAGGTCTACCCTTTTTTTGATGTAAATAAAGCCTTCTTTTACTACAAAGAACGGTATCAACGAACACGCCAATGGCAAAAATATTATGCGCAATTGCCCACACACACGGCAAAAACACAAACAACACAGCTCCCCCTTGAAGTATTGCCTCAGGGGCGCACTCTTCTGCTTTGGGGGCAAGGGAGCATAGAAGTTTTAGACAAAAAACAAAGCATTTCTTTACAAAAAATTGTAGGAAAAGAAAGTAATTTTGCCCCTGGGCTACAACACCTTATGACCACATCCTCCACCTCAAAATCAAAGACCAATCATTCAAGCTCATTACGCATCCTCGCTTTGTGCTCCTCAACGCAAAGCAAAGCCGGCAAAGCATGCCTTCGTCACGTACAACATTTACGAGATCTGGGGCATGATGCCCGACTTCTTTGCTTACATACCACTCAAGAACACCCCTTTGTGGCGCGTATAGTTCCCCCTTTAAAAACCACCCATCCCTACACCAGCCCCAATGCATGGCAAAGCATGGCACATAAAATTTCTTTGGCAAAAGAAGAGTCTTTTAAAGGGCATGACGACTTTAGCGATGTATTGTCTTTTATTGATATACGTACCTTACAGCCTCTTATTGATTGGGCTGAAATTATTGATATACATTGCCTCCTTGGTATATATGATTTTGCTCATTTTCCCCAAGTATTTAAAGACAAAAAAATAGTTTACCATCTCGCTGATATGTATGCCTTTACCGGAGGCTGCCATTATGCCGCTCAGTGTATAGCTTATCAGCAAAATTGCCTTACCTGTCCACAACTTTCAGAAGAAAAAAAACATATTCCCCATGCCCTTTGGGAAAAGAAAAAGGAGGCTTTGTCTTCTTTGCAACTCCATGTGGTGGCACCTTCACCTCAATTATTGCATGCGGCAAGACAAAGTGCCCTCTTGGGTAGTGTCCCCATACACTGCATTCCCCACGATATTTCTCACACGTCTGACATATCAAACAATGCTGATATACTTCAACTTTTGAACAGAGAAAAAGCACGAGAGTACGCCCATATACCACCAGATGCCTTCGTCATATTATTTGGATGTACAAAAAAAGAGCTTTCACGCAAAGGAAGTGAACTCTTAGAAAAGTCTCTCGTTGATTTTGAAAAAAATTTCCCGCAACTTGCAGAAAAAACACTCTTACTTACCGTGGGTTGTAAGCATTTTCAAACTCAAACCTCGTTAGCAACATATCATATAGGCAATGTACCACAACGTTATATGCCTTTATTATATGCAGCAGCTCATGTAACGGTTTTACCATCCGTAGAAGACGCCAACCCTCTCACCCTTGGCGAATCTCTTTTGTGCGGCACAGCCGTAGTCAGTTTCTCTAGCGTGGAGCTCACCGCTTTATTAGGTATACATAAAGAAAGTGTGTATGTGGCTCGTGCCTTTGATACACAGGACTTTGCTCAAGGTATTGCTTGGGCTTTTACACTGCCCACAACAGAAGCATATGGCGCACGGATTCGAGCTTTAGCAG
>CAZBDD010000177.1:0-4279 GCA_964490475.1 uncultured Desulfovibrionaceae bacterium | reverse complement strand
AATTCCACAGCATTGGCATCTAGAGTAGAAAAGCGTAACAAATAGTCACGATTGCCCTCGCCAAAACGCTGCGTAGAAATGCCGGGCAGTTCCGGTATATCTAAGCTTTCTTTAAGAACGTTATCCTCTACATCATTGGCAAATTTCACTTGCACAATAACGCCACCCGCAAAATCAATACCAAGCTTAGGACCGCCGGAAAAAATCATATAACCAACGCCCATAAGAATTATAACTATAGAAACGATATACGCTATAGTGCGTTTACCTACAAAATCTATATTTATATCACTTTTTATAAATGCAAAGCCCATAATAGCTCCTTATCATCCCGTTATATGCTAATGCCTTTGGAACCTCTAGC
This sequence comes from uncultured Desulfovibrionaceae bacterium, assembly GCA_964490475.1. Classification (GTDB taxonomy): domain Bacteria; phylum Desulfobacterota; class Desulfovibrionia; order Desulfovibrionales; family Desulfovibrionaceae; genus CAYJAD01. Next base: position 3,915 of record CAZBDD010000177.1, on the reverse strand, counting down.
CTTGGCCCACACTTCAAAAATGCCGCGTGACACAAAGACCGCTGTGAACATGGAAGCTACAATGCCCAGCGATAAAGTGACGGCAAAACCACGCACGGGGCCTGTACCAAATTGGTACAAAACGATGGTGGCAATGATAGTGGTAAGGTTAGAGTCCACAATGGACAAAGAAGCTCTTTCAAAACCGGCTTTCACTGCGGCCAGTGGTGTGAGACCTCGACGCAACTCTTCTCGAATACGTTCAAAAATAAGTACATTAGCGTCCACAGCCATACCAATGGTAAGAACTATACCTGCGATTCCCGGCAAAGTAAGTGTGGCACCAAAGGCAGCCATACCTGCCAAAAGCATGGTAATGGTAAAAATAAGCATGCCATTGGCAATAAAACCACTGGCCCCATAGTAAATGGCCATAAAAATAACCACAGCAAAAGCACCTACGGCAGCGGCTAATATACCGCTATCGATAGACTCTTGACCTAAAGAAGGGCCCACGGTGCGTTCTTCCAGTATCACCACCGGTGCTGGCAAAGAGCCGGCCCGCAACACCAAGGCCAAATCTTGCGCCGCAGCAGCGCTAAAATTTCCGGTAATACTGGCACGTCCGCCGGCAATGCGTTCATTAATATTGGGGGCAGAATAAACTTTTTTATCCAATACAATGGCCATGCGTTTGCCAACATTTTCTGCGGTAACGCGTTCAAATATTTTGGCGCCGCGACTATTAAAATCCATGCCTACATAGGCTTCGTTCATTTGGTCAAAGCTTGGACGTGCATCTACTACATCTTCCCCTGTAAGCACCGCATCTTTCTCTAGCACTATCATGGCTGGTTTATCACCAGATTTTTGCGCTGTGGGATCATTTCTATCCAGCATGGGCAAAGCCACCACATCTGGTGGTAAGACAGCGGCATAAGGGTCTACATCTTCACGAACTATATGAAATTCTAAATGCGCTGTTTGGCCAATAAGTTGAACTGCACGACGTGGGTCAGAAATTCCTGGTAATTGGATTTGAATGCGGTAATCGGCTTGTTTGCGAATATCCGGCTCAGCCACGCCAAATTGGTCAATACGATTACGAATGGTACGCAAAGCTTGTTCTTGTGCCATATCTTGAATTCTTAAGGCATAAGCTTCAGTAAAACGCACCTTATACAGTAACTGCCCATTTTCGGTAGCAGTGGCACTGACAACACTTACATGGGAGTAACGATCTTTAAGCAAGGTTTCAAATTTTTCTTGTTCGGCAGCCTTAAGTAAAATAAATTCAAGCGTGGTGGCGTCAAACATACGCGGCCGCAATACTGCTATGCCAGAATTTTGAGCCGTGGCGCGTACATCTTGTCCCGTTTGTGCTAAGGAATTAGTGAGGGCTTTTTCTACTTCTACCTCAAGGGTAAGATGTATGCCGCCCTTAAGGTCCAAACCAAGATTAATGCGTGAATCGGGTAAAAATGTAGCCAAAGAAGATTGTTGTACCCATGGAATGCTGGGCAATACATAGACAAGGCTTAATACAAAAACTAGCGCTGCTATAATAACGCGCCAACGTGATAATGACATGAAGCACCTTCCGACAAAAGCAGACTTTGCGTCAGCTTAATCATCCTATCATAAAATCATAAAAATTACATGACTTTATGATAAAAACAATTAAAATGACGCAAAGTAGCAAAAAATTATAAGAAATGAATATCTAGAAAGAAACAAATGGCTTATTCTTGAACCTCAAGAAATTAGATGCCTCAGCCACCTTTCTTTTCACTGGCAGGAGCTGTAGTGGTTTTAGCATTGCCATTATGCAAAGCACCAATGGCTCCACGAGTTAAACGTAGCTTGGATTCACCACTTTCTAAAAGTACAGAGTCAGCATCAAGTTCGATAATACGACCAATCACACCACCAGAAGTAATAATATGATCACCACGCTTTAAATTCTCCAACATTGTCTTATGCTCTTGAGCGCGCTTCTTTTGCGGACGAATTAATAAGAACCAAAAAATTGCCAACATGAGGATAAGTGGAACAAAAGAAGATAACATATCCATTCCACTGGCAGGTGTACCACCAGCACCAGCTCCACCCATGGCATGAGCTACAGAAGTAAAAAACATAAGGCCTCCGAAATATTTACTTTATTCTTAATTTTGTGGATATAACCCACGGCTAAGTGCCGCAGTATAGCCACATTGGGTAAAAGGTGCAACTCTAAATCGTGCGATATCCGCGCTATGTTCTTGTTACTGTAACAATCCTTGACAAACTGTAATTAAGATTTTTTATAAATTGCATACGCTAAATATAAAAAAACTGTAATAAATTGAACACATTTTCTTATTGCTTTTTCTACAAGACGTTATTATAAATAAAGTACATCATCGACATCCTAATATATGGAGCAGACATATGGAAGCAACAGCATACTCAGGCCAAGTTGTCATAGGCATTGTGGGCGGCAGCGGCCTTTACAATATAGATTGTATAGAAAATAAAGAAGAAGTTATCATAGATACCCCCTACGGCCCACCTTCCGATGCTTTACTGATGGGAACTGTGAACGGCACTAAGGTTGTTTTCTTGGCCAGACATGGCAGAAAGCACAGCTTCCTTCCCTCAGAAGTACCTTACAGAGCTAATATTTATGCCTTAAAAAAACTTGGTGTCAGCCACTTACTATCCATTTCGGCTGTGGGGTCTTTGCGCGAGCATATGCCCCCTCGCGATATGGTTATAGTGGAACAATATGCTGACTACACAAAAAATAGAATTTCCACCTTTTTTGGTCAAGGTATGGTAGCTCATGTAAGCATGGCACAACCCACGTGTCAAAAGCTAGGTGCTATCCTCTATGAATGCGCACAAGCAGAACTTGAAGGCAGTGCCCAAAAAGCGCATCGGGGTGGAACCTATATATGTATGGAAGGCCCGCAATTTTCCAGCTTTGCAGAATCCCAGCAATACAGAGCTTTGGGTTTTGATGTCATAGGCATGACCAATATGCCAGAAGCCAAATTAGCACGAGAAGCCCAAATAGCATACGCTCCATTGGCCATGGTAACCGACTATGATTGCTGGCACAGCTCCACAGAAGCTGTTAGCGTAGAAATGCTTATTGATAATTTAAATGCCTGCGCCCACAATGCTCAAAAAATACTTGTGCGTTGCATTGGCGAAATAGCACAGCGCAAACCACAGTCTATAGCTTTTAACTGCTTAGACACGGCTGTGTTTACTCCTTTTGAAGCTCTTTCTGAAGAAAAAAAAGATCTTCTAAACTTTTTGCGAGGAAAGTAGACTTCATAGCGTGTCAATTATGAATAAACACTGTTTTATTTATAATACAACAATTTAAGAAGAAAATTTTACCCAAGGGACGTTCTACCACAAAAAAATGGCTTCGCCTAGGCACCTTTCCCACTTTGGAGGTAGAACAAGCGCGTGCTGTTGCTAAAATAAAGGCAACACAAGTGGTTCTGGGTGAAGACCCAGCCCAAGAAGTGGCTAACACCAAGAAAGCTCTTTCTGTTACGCAAGCCTTGGAAATATTCTCTGAGCAGCATATGCTTAAAATTAAGCCTAAAGCAGCACAAAATTATACTAGCCTTGTAGAGCGTTTTATTATTCCTGCTTTGAAACCTCTGCACAATTACAAATGCGTGGATTACTTCGTCGCTAGGCTCCTCGCAATTAACTTAGTATTACAACAAAAGTCAATTGCGAGCGAAGCAATCCATGTATTTCAACATTTTTTTGGATTATGCAGAGGTCTTGATATAGTTTTGTGTCTAAAATTTGAAAATTTGTTCGAAATGTATAATAACGTGTGCAGAGGTAAAGGCACAAAAATCAATCACTTAACGGCGAAGCAAAGCTACGCCTATTCTTGATTTTTGGTCGCATTGACTATCG
>CAZBDD010000176.1:0-4304 GCA_964490475.1 uncultured Desulfovibrionaceae bacterium | reverse complement strand
CTAATTCAATATACGGAGAATTGGCCAACATAAGCATAGCAACACCATCATCAAAAGCATCTACCATGTCAGCATCAAGTAATACTTTTTCTTTAGCAAAAGCCTTGTGGTAAGGCATAGTAATGGTTAAAAATACCCCCACAAATAAAAAACACAGCAAGCGAAAAATGCACAAAAATCTTTTTGTCATGGGCAAAACTCCTTGTATTTTTACGAATAATATTCTTTTATAAGGAGAATTGCAAGTATTCTTCTATGTTTTAAAAAAAACAGAAACTCATTGTTGGGCTTCTGTTTTTATAAAATTTGTATGTAAAAAGTAAATTTATTCTGGTGCTGTAAATCCTTCTTCTTGCATAAGAATGTCCATGGGTAAAAGACAATAAAGCAGAGCATACATGGGAATTTTATCAGCCATTTCTCGAATATCGGACACCAGCAAATAGTGCTTACAGCTAGTACAGCCCTCGGCTCTTTGTACTACACTGCCTTCTAAATTAAAGATCATACGATTTTCTGGCTTAGCATCGCCGCAAGCAGGGCAAGTGGTGCGGGAAAAACGCCAAGTACTATGACACAAAGAGCAATGTAAGTAACGATGACCTTCCTTATGCCATAAATAGCTTGCATTGGGTCTGTGCCCACAGATAGGGCAGAAATTTTCTCCCCAATGTTCTGAAGTTTCACCGCTTTCAAATTTTTCTTGGGCTTGCATATGACCGCTATGCAAAGCCACACGTACGGCGGCAGCTCGTGCCAAATAGGTGGCCACAAGGGCGGCGCTGTCTTTTTGCACATCGTATTTTTTGGCCCAAGCACTTATGCGATGTTGTTTATCTTGTAAAACTAAGGAGGCTAAATGTTTACAAGCCTTGCTATCTTTTTGCAATAAAGCAGAAAGTTTTTCCAGCTCTTCACTATGTCCAGAAAATACTTTGGCAGCCACGGTGCAAATTTTAGAAGCGACAGCTATTATGACATCATCTAGATAGAGAGGCAGGTGCTCCTTATCTGTGGGGTAGAGGGCTTTTCCTAAAATGTTTTCCTCTTGAGCAAGCGGAGTGGGCAAAATAGGCGGTGCTAGTTCTTTGGCAAGTTCATGACAAAGTTCTTCTAAAGGAAGAAAGGTATCGAAAAATTGTGTGGCATAGGGATATTGTTCTTTCAATGAACGAAGAACGTTCTCAGTCATGATGTACCTCGATAATATGTCTTAAAATTTTTTGTGGGGAGAAGAGGCACACTTTTGCTAGCGCCAAAAAGTGTACTCCTTCCCCCCACACCCCCATTTCCTTCACAAAACGCGCTTATTAGGGAATAGTCCTTATGGCGTTTTTTGAAAAGGAATGTGAGGAAAAACGTTTTACAACAATTTTTCCCCACAAGGTGTTCTGTTTTTACTATTGTGCTGCGGCATTGGCAGCGTATTTTTCTGGATCATCTATAACAATATAGATAACGCGCACACTGTCAGCATCAATGGCTTGCGCTTTAGGGTGCATTTTTTTGAGCTCTGCCACGCGTTTTTCAGCCATGGCAAGAATTTCTGCTCTGTCACCAAATACTATACTTGCCGTAGGACAAGAAAGAACACAAGCAGGCTGACGCCCCCCCTGAATTCTATCTAGACACATGGTGCATTTAGTAACTTTTTTGCTTTTGGGATCCTGACGAGGAATATCATAAGGACACACAGATTTAGCCGTTTCAAAATCCATCTTTTCAGAATTGGCAGGATCATAAATAACAGCACCTGTGGCCTCGTCAACCGCAATCTCATCTCCCGAAGCTGCCGCTTGGCATGGGGCATCCACACAATGGCGGCACATATCGGAAAAGAAGTACCAATAGGGTTTTCCCTCAGCTTTTCCTTCAGAAAAACGCACTACTTTATAGGTTTCTGCCGTAAAATCCGGCGGATTTTGGTAAGTTCCTGTTTGTACAGTTTTAACAGCAGGAAGCTTATTCCACTGCTTGCAAGCCACCTGACAACCACGGCAAGCCGTGCAGAGGGACGTATCGACTAATATGGATTTACCTTCAGACATGCGTCACCTCCTATGCCTTGACTATATTGACCATAAAGGCCTTGTATTCTGGTGTGCCTGCATTACCGTCGCCCACAAAGGGGGTGAGTAAGTTGGCTGTATCTCCGCAATCTTTGGGGAATAACCAGCCATAGTTGAAGGTCATACCCACTTGGTGAGTCATTTTTCCATCAACCTTAAGAGGTTGCATGCGTGTGGTTACCATAGCCACAGCTTCTACCTCACCACGGCAGGAAGATACCTTTACCTTATCACCATTAGCAATGCCGCGCTCTTTGGCAAGTTCGTGACTCATTTCCACATAGGCTTGCGGCATGCTTTCCACAAGCCAGCTTTGCCAGCGAGTAAGCGCGCCAGAGCACCAGTGCTCGGTACAAGAGTAGGTGGTCATAACTAAAGGATAGGCTGGGTCAGCGGCGGCAACTTTATCTAAGGGGCCCTTAAATATAGTAATAATTGGGCTATTATATTGCTTAGACATAAGGTTTTTGCTTAGCGGGCTTTCCAGAGGCTCATAGTGCTCAGGGAAGGGGCCGTCGCCAAGGCCGGGGCCAAAGAGCGAACCTACGCCATCAGGCTTCATAATGAAAGGCAATTTACCGTCTTTATCACCCATGGGTGGCCATGGCCCGTCTGGCACGTCTCCTACCCATTTGCCGTTTTTCCATGCAAGTAGAGCACGGGCAGGGTTATAGGGATTACCGTTTTTATCTACAGAAGCACGATTGTACACTATGCGACGATTTACAGGCCAAGCATAAGACCAGTTGGGGTAAAGACCAAGTTTAGTGGGATCTTCTTTACCGCGGCGATCCATAAGGTTGGTGCCATCGGCAGCAAAGCTACCACAGCATAACCAGTTACCGCCAGAAGTGGCGCCATCGGCTTGTAAAAGACCAAAGCCGGGGACAGGTTGACCTTTTTTGAAGGCTTTTCCGTTAACTGTGGTATCTTTTTCAAACTCACCATTAATACGACGAGCCACTTTTACCATATCAAACTCACCTTTGCCATCGCCATAGTCATAACGAAGGTTTAAGATGGGTTCAGGGAAGGCACCGCCTTCTTTTTTGTACAACTCTTTAAGCTTATCCATGACGCGCAAAGCTATGGCGCCTGTGGTTAAACAGTCGCCAGGAGCATCGGTGGCTTTGTGTAGCCATTGCATCCAGCGGCCAGAATTGGCTTGGCTACCTTGTTTTTCTGTATTGGCAGAAGCCGGTAAAAGGAAACATTCGGTATTGATTTTTTTAGGATCCATACCGGGGCCTTTCCAGAAAGAGGCAGATTCGTTATCAAAGATATTAACGTGTACCATCCAATCAAGTTTGGTCATGGCTTGACGAACTTTATTGGCATTGGGCAAAGATCCACAAGGGTTTTGACCAATACAGTAATAACCTTTGATGCTACCATTATACATGGCGTCAATCATATGCAATACATCGCGATTTGCGCCGTCATCTACTTTGGGTAACCATTGATAGCCAAACTCATTATCCTTGGTTGCGGCATCACCATACCAAGTTTTGAGTAAACTTACTACATATTTAGGTGTATTACCCCACCAGTTAGCAGACATAGGATCTTGCGTAACCGGCGTCGCGGCTTTCATATAAGCATCAAGGCTGGTGCGCCCTGCACGAGGCACAGGTAAATAACCAGGCAAATAATGGTAAAGGATGGCATGGTCTGTGGAACCTTGCACATTGGGCTCGCCGCGCAATGCGTTCACACCACCACCACAGATACCAATATTACCAAGCAGAAGCTGCATGATGGCAAGAGCGCGAATTCTTTGTACACCAATGGTACTTTGAGTTTGACCAAGGGCATACATAACGGTTCCTGCGCGGTTTTTTACACCGGTGGAGGCAACAGTTTCGTATACTTTAAGTAAGTCTTCCTTAGGCGTACCGGTAATATTGCTTACGGTGTCCACGTCGTAGCGGTCAAAATGCTTTTTGAGCAAGTTGAATACACAGCGTGGATTTTTCAATGTCATATCACGCTTGGGCATACCTTTATCGTCTCTTTCAAAGACCCAAGTGGATTTGTCATACTTACGGGTTTTGGCATCATAGCCTGAGAAGAGACCGTCTTTGAAGTCAAAACCTTCTGCCACAATGAAAGAAGCATTGGTATATTCGGTAACATATTCGGCAAAATATTTATTATTGTCGAGAATGTACTTAATATTACCACCTATGAAGGCGGCATCGGTGCCTGGGCGCAAACAAGCATAAATATCTGATT
>CAZBDD010000175.1:0-4328 GCA_964490475.1 uncultured Desulfovibrionaceae bacterium | reverse complement strand
AAATTGAATGCAGGAAGTATTGTTATGCATCACGCTCTTGTTAATGCAGGAAGTATTATTGGGGAGAATAGCATTATTAACACCAAGGCTCTTGTGGAACATGATTGTTGTGTAGGTTCTCATTGTCATATTGCTGTGAATGCCACGCTGTGCGGCGGGGTAGAGGTGGGTGAGGGCTCATTTATTGGTGCCGGAGCAAGTATTATGCAGGGGGTACGCATAGGAAAAAAATGTATTGTGGGTATGGGCTGTATATTAAAAAAAGACTTAGCAGATGAAGAAATATATGTATAGCTCTACTCAAATACTCATCATAGCCGAAGCCGGTGTTAATCATAATGGAAACCTTAACATGGCCTTGCAGCTCATAGATGCTGCAGCTCATGCCGGCGCCGATGTCGTAAAGTTTCAAACGTTTAATTCTGAGGCTCTTGTTAATAAATTTGCCCAAAAAGCAGACTATCAGCAAAAAACTACTACGCAGGATGAATCTCAATTTGCCATGTTGCAAAAACTAGAAATGCCTTATGAATGGCATGAAAAGCTGATAGCGCATTGCAAGAAAAGAAATATTATCTTTCTTTCCACACCGTTTGATTTTTCTTCTGTAGACTTTCTAGCTTCCCTTGGTCTAGGGATATGGAAAATTCCTTCTGGTGAAATAACCAATCTTCCGTATTTACGAAAAATTGGCGCCCGCAAGGAGGAAATAATTTTATCTACAGGCATGAGCACTTTGGAAGAAGTGCAAAAAGCCGTAGAGATATTGGAAAAAAGTGGAACACCTCAAGAGAATATTAACATCCTTCACTGTACCACTGAATACCCAGCCCCTTATGAAGAGATAAACTTACGAGCTATGCAGACTTTACGTGATACATTTCCGCAGTGTAAGGGGGTAGGCTATTCTGACCATAGTGTAGGCATTGAAATTCCCCTTGCTACTGTAGCCATGGGGGCGACTATTATTGAAAAACATTTTACTCTAGATAGAACTATGGAAGGGCCTGACCATAAAGCCAGCTTGGAGCCACAAGAATTACAAGCCATGGTGCAAGGCATTCGACATATTGAAATGGCTTTGGGCAATGGCGTAAAAAAGCCTACACCTTCTGAGATTTCTAATATGAGGGTGGCGCGTAAAAGTATTGTGGCAATGCGTGATATTAAAAAAGGTGAAATACTTACTGCTGATAACATTACGGTAAAACGCCCTGGAAATGGTCTTTCTCCTATGTTTTGGGATGAGGTGTTGGGATTAGAGGCTGCCCAAGATTACGAAGAGGACGCGCAAATTGTGTTTTCAAATATCAATGAGGGCTTTTCATGCCGAGAAAAATAGTGTTTTTCACGGGAACTCGTGCAGAATATGGACTGTTACGTTCTTTGATGTTTGCATTGCAAGACAAAACTGATGTGACTGTATCTGCACTTGTGAGTGGGACGCACCTTAATTCTCAGCACGGAAAGACTGTAGAAGAAATTCATCAAGATGGTTTTTGTATAGCTGCTACAGCTGACTTAGAACTAAGCACTTGTGCTTCAGAGTCACAGATGGGGGTTTGCGCTAGCATGGGTGTTGCCATGCAGAAAATTAGCATAGCTTTGTATGAATTAAAGCCAGATATATTAGTAATCTTAGGTGACAGATACGAAGCTTTTTGTTGCGCCACAGCCGCTACTATGCTTAGCATTCCTATAGTACATTTGCACGGCGGAGAACAAACCCTAGGAGCCGTCGATGAAGCCTTTAGGCACGCCATTACCAAAATGAGCCATATACATTTTGCTTCCTGTGAAAAACATAGACAGCGTATTATACAGCTAGGTGAAGACCCTGAGCGTGTGTGGAATACTGGGGCATTAGGTGTAGAGAATGCGCTTAATATGGATTTACTTACAGAAACAGAAATTCGTGATTACTTAGGGCTTACAAGCAATCAGCCTTATTTGTTGTGTACCTTTCACCCTGTGACTTTAGAACCAGGGCAAGAGCTTCAGCAATGGCAAGAAGTACAAAAGGCTCTTGATGTATTTTCTGATTACGCAATCATTATTACAGGTGCCAATGCAGATTCAGGTGGTAATACCATAAATGCTCTTTTGGCAGAGTGGGAAGAGAGTAATTCACATCGCGTATGTTTTTTCGCTTCACTTGGTGTGTTGCGTTACCTTTCTGCGGCAAAATATGCTAGATGTGTGGTAGGAAATTCATCCAGTGGTATTATTGAAATACCAAGCCTTAAAACCCCCGTTGTTAATATTGGGAATAGACAAAAAGGGCGAATGTGTTCGGAAGCTGTTTTGCATTGTAACACACAAGCAACGGCCATTGAATGTGCACTTAAGAAAGCCTTGAGTTTAGAGCATAAAAAACTTGCACAGAGCGCATCCAATCCGTATGGTGGGGAAAATGTAGCACAAACCATGAGTTCAATTATTGCATCTATTCCTCTGGAAGGACTTATAAAAAAGAAATTTTACGATTTGGAAAATAATTTATGCAGCTAGAGAAATACTGTATTCCTACAACGTGCTCGCTACGTGATGCCATGAAGCATATTGATACTCATGCGGAGCAGTTTGCTGTGATTACGGATGCTGATGGTATTGTTGCAGGTGTGATTACAGATGGTAATATACGCCGAGCTCTTATTGCAGGCATGTCTTTAGAAGCTTCAGTTGTTGAAGTTATGCAGCGGGATTTTACTGCTTGTGATAAAAAATTAAATGCATCACAAGCCTTGAAGCTTATGGAAATGCAAGATTTTTCGCATCTTCCTATTGTGACCCCCAATAGAAAACTTTATGCTGTGTGGAATCGCAAAGTTTTGCAAAGTAAAACGCCATTACCCAATGCGGTAGTCATCATGGCAGGAGGACTTGGCTCACGGCTAGGCTCTCTTACGCAAGATACTCCAAAGCCTATGCTTCTTGTGGGAAGGCGCCCCATTTTAGAAATCGTTTTGGAGGCCTTTCGCAAGAGAGGCTTCCATAAATTTTATTTTTCGATAAATTACAAAGCAGAAATAATAACAAATCATTTTGGGGATGGTAGTTCGTATCATTGCCAAATAGAGTATGTTCATGAAACTAAATGTTTAGGCACAGCCGGTGCCTTATCGCTTTTGCCCAAGCAGGAACATGACATTCTTGTGGCTAATGGTGATATTTTGACTCACGTTAACCCCCGTCATATATTAGAGCATCACAAAATCATGCAGGCCACTGGAACCATGCTCGCAAAGCGTTTTTCTATGCAAGTGCCTTATGGAGTGCTTAATACAAATGAGTCAGGTGAGCTTGTAGATATTCAAGAAAAACCAAGCTTTGACTTTTGTGTTAGTGCAGGCATAAATGTATTATCTCCAAAGGTGCTTGAATATATCCCCAAGGATGAATTTTTTGACATGCCTGATCTTATTAAGCTTCTTATGCATGATGAACAGAAAGTACAATTATTTGAGACAGAAGATTACTGGCTTGACGTGGGGCAAGTACCCGATTATGAAAGAGCAAAGACGGATTTTATGTAAGTAGTTAAAATGTATAAATATAAAAAAATCATAGCTGTGGTGACAGCACGTGGCGGTTCCAAGGGGTTACCTGGGAAAAATATTCGCCCATTATGCGGCAAACCTCTTATAGTTTGGACTTTAGAACATGCAAAAAAAAGCGTCTATATAGACGATGTTTTTGTTTCTACTGATTCATCTGAAATAGTGGAGATTTGTGAGCAATGTGGTGTTAGCGTGCCACACTTACGTCCTGCCCATCTTGCTACTGACGACGCCTCCTCTGTAGATGTAGTTAAATTCACACTAGACTATTTGCAGGGGGAGGGTTTTTTTTATGATTATGTACTCTTGCTGCAACCGACATCTCCTTTACGCAAAGATAGTGATTTAGATGCTATTATAGAGTTTGCTTTACAAAATCCAGAAGCTGATGGTGCTATTACCGTCGCTACAGATAGCCATGAACATCCGTTATATGCAAAAAAAATTGGTATAAATGGTTATATGCACCCCTATATTGCATGCGATAAATCCATACATCAAAGACAATTACTTGATAAAGCTTTATATGTGTACGGATCAATGTTTTTAATTAAAACAGAAGTGTTTTTTGAGAAAAAAGCTTTGTATACCGATAAAATTTTACCTTTTCCCCTAGAGCGTTGGCAATGCTACGAGATTGATGATCTGTATGATTTCGTATGTGTAGAAGCTGTTTTAAAATATATACGAAATGAAAAGTAGAGCTTAGTGGAAGTGTTTAATTTAAGACAACACTGATTAAATGCCTTTTCGTCCTCTAACTGCGTT
>CAZBDD010000174.1:0-4334 GCA_964490475.1 uncultured Desulfovibrionaceae bacterium | reverse complement strand
CCAAATTTGTCAAAGAAGAAGTTCCAGAATTTTTCCCTTCTATGATGACAGGGTGATGTACAAGTGCCACAAAAAGATTGCGCCCCGGGCGTGTGTGAGAAAGTGCTGCTAAAAAATGAGCTCCTTCTTTATCTAGGGGGGCATTGTGGAGAAGGTCAGGCCTTTGGCGTAGGGTGCGCTCCAGAGAAGCCTCTTTTCGCCAAGCGGCAATGCGAGCATGGTCGCCACTGCGCAAAACCTCAGGCACACTATGCCCTTCAAAAACTTCCGGACGGGTATAATGCGGATATTCTAAAAGTCCTGTGGAAAAACTTTCTTCATTGCCAGAAGCTTCTTTACCCATAAAACCGGGAATAAGTCGAGAAATAGCTTCTATAATGGCTAAAGCTGGCACTTCGCCGCCATTGAGTACTGCATCTCCCATGCTAATGTATTCTATGGGAAATATATCTTCTAGCCGCGCATCAAAGCCTTCGTAGCGCCCGCAAACCAAGGTAAGCTCAGATTCTTTTGCCAAATCTTTGGCCATATCTTGCGTAAATGGCGTACCTGTGGGCGACATAACCAAGATGCGCCGTTTGCGCGTGGGGCTTTGTGCTAAATTTACAGCAGAAGGTTCGCTATGTATTGCCTCTGAATTTTCTTGATGGGGGGTGCTTTGTATACCTCGTAAGGTTTTTACCAAAGGGTCTAGCATGAAAACCATGCCCGGTCCGCCGCCATAAGGTCTATCATCCACGGCTTTATGCACGCCGTGACCATGCTCGCGAGGATTGTGCAAGGTAAAGCGCACAAGACCAGCTTCTTGGGCTTTGGCCATAAGTGCTGTTTGCAAAGGGGAAGAAAAAAAATCTGGAAAAAGGCTTACAATATGAAAATGCATAGGGCTTTTTAGCAAAAAAATCTTTTCTTTGCAAGGCTTAGATGGTGTGTTCGCCATGTTGCGCAGTTTTTCCAAACAGATTATTTATTGACAAAAGCTTTATGCGTGATTAATTGCTATTATGAGAGGGGGAAGTTTTTTTGCTTTTTTCTTATGAAACTGCCTATATACCACTTAAAATATCCTCAATTAATAACGAGTTGGCGTCAATAATCTTTTTTCGAATAGAAAGGCTATCTATATGAAATGGTTAAACAATGTGGCTTTGAGTTTAAAGCTCAAACTTCCACTGTCTATCATAGTGATTGTTGTTATGACATTTGCTCTTTCTACGAGTCTGACACTGCACTATTTCACTTCTGTGGTGCAATCTGTTAAAGACAGTCATCTTGAAGCCGCGGCCCAGAATATTGGGGAAAGTCTTTCCACACGCATTCAGCAAGCGGGGCGAGATATGGTTATGGCAGCTTCTCTTCCCAATGTATTGCAAGCTATAGAATTAACACCAATTCTTAAAAGTTCTCGAGATCAGTTGCAAGTTCGTGCTCATTTAACGGTACTTTTTGAAAGAATGCTTTTGGCATATGGCTATTATAATGCTTTTTATTTGGTCAATGACTTGGGAGAATACATTCTAGGCACAGAACCCACAGCTAAAGATTTAACGAAAGGTCAACCCAATGTTATTTTTAGTGAAGCCATGCGAAAGAGTGGTTTTCATGTTGGCCCTACCTTGTATAGTGATAGAATTCATAAGCCTATTGTTCCTATTTTCTTAGAAATGGTGTATAATGGACATAGTGGGGCTTTGGTGAGTTCACTGAATATTGCAAAAATGGCCAATTCTGCCATGCAAAGTGTACCACATGCCGATGTGTATCCACATATTTTTGCCATGGAAGATTCTTCTGTAGTAAAAATTGCACAAGAGGGGCAAGCGCAGCTTACGCAAGGGCCATGGATGAAAACTCTTGAGGAAAAACCTTCTGGTGTGTTGCGTGTGACCATAGATCAAGAAGAATACACGATGGGCTTTTATCATGTACCCCAGACAGATATTTATGCTGTTGCATTGGCAAAGAAAGATTTTATGGCTTCCCCCGGTATTTTATTGCGCAATATTACCCTAACAACCAATACCATTGCCGTGGCAGTGGTTATGCTTTTCTTGCTTTACATGATGATACCTATAGTGCGTGATATTGCCAAATTAAGCTGCTTTGCCAAAGCCGTTACCGATGGTGAAGCTGACGCTAGCATTACTACAGAACGGAAAGACGAATTGGGGCACCTTGCCACTAGTTTGAGTCAAATGGTGGAAAAGTTAAAAGATATGGTGGAAAAATCTGAGGCTGCTACCAAGGCCAAAAGCGATTTTTTAGCTTGTATGAGCCATGAAATACGCACGCCCATGAACGGTATATTGGGTATGACGCATTTAGCTTTACAAGCAGGGCCTGATGCAAAACAAAAAGATTATTTATTGCGTATTGATACTGCGGCAAAGACTTTGTTGGGCGTTATCAATGATATTTTAGATTTTTCTAAAATCGAAGCGGAAAAATTGGATATTAATTTAACAATATTCCGTATTTCTGGTGTCTTTGCTTCCATACGCGATATGCTTGAAGAAAGATGTGAGATTAAAGGTTTGCAGTTGATTTTTTCTGTGGATGATGCTGTACCGGATGTGATTTGTAGCGATCCTTTACGTTTTGCACAAATATGTATTAATTTATGTTCCAATGCCATTAAATTTACCTCTGAGGGACAAGTACATATGCACATAAGCCTTGTGGAAAAGCAGGGTCAAGATATTGTGCTTTGTGTAGCTGTAACAGATACAGGCATTGGCATAGCCGATGATGCGCAAGAAAAGATTTTTGAATCTTTTTCACAAGCCGATGGCACCACAACGCGTAAATACGGCGGGACAGGATTGGGGCTTACCATCAGTAAAAGCCTTGTGAATTTGCTTGGTGGGGAAATTCAGGTGCAGAGCGAAGTCGGTAAGGGAAGTACTTTTTCCTTTACCATACGAGCTCAAGAAGCTTCTGAAGGGCAGCTTGAAGAAAAAGACATAGCGCAAGTGATGGATAGTCCTTTACCTAATTTAGAGATATTATTAGTAGAAGATAATGAAATAAATCAAGAGATTGCCCTTGAGGTTTTACGAGGTATGGGCATGCGCGTAACCCTTGCTACCAATGGCGAAGAGGGTATAGCGGCCTTTGAAAAAGGCTTTTTTGACCTTATTCTTATGGACATCCAAATGCCTGTTATGGATGGTTTGACGGCTACCAAACATATTCGAAAAAGCACACATCATTTTGCGCAGCGAATACCCATTATTGCCATGACAGCCCATGCCATGACGGGCGATAGAGAAAAAAGTCTTGCGGCGGGCATGAATGATCATATTACAAAACCCATTGATATTAAAGAACTATGTAAGGTTCTTATCTCATGGGGAACGGCAAAGCAAAGCTTCACTTAGGCAAGGATTGCAAAATGCGATTTTTGTTTTATTAAATTGTTCAGATAGCACAATATAAAGGCGTATCTTACATCTTTTTATAGGTTTGGTATGCGTTTTAAATGCGGGGAATATATTTATGCAAATTTACGGTAAAATATTTTTATATGTTTTGGCATGCAGCATGTTTTTTTCTTCTTTTACCGAATCTTTGGCTAAAGCAGATGTAGAAAAGCCTCGTGTGGGAGTTTTTCTTTTTAAAGCCGATGATATTTATATTGCTTCTGTAACTGCAGCCATAAAAACATTTGCTAAAGATAAGATGGATATGACGATTTTTGATGCAAAAAATGATCAGGTCATTCAAACAGAACAAATAAGAAAGTTTCTAGCTACTGACCCAAAGGCTGTTGCTATAAATTTGGTAGATATAAAAATCAGTCAGCAAATTTTAAATATGGTGAGAAAAAAAAATATTCCAGTTATTTTTTTTAATAAAGAACCTGATTTAAATATTATTAAAGAGTATGCTTTGGCACGCTATGTGGGAACCCAAGCCTCGCAGTCAGGGGTAATTCAAGGAGAAATTATTGCTGAACTTTGGAAGGAAAACCCACTGTTTGATAGAAATAAAGATGGTATTTGCCATTTTTTTATGCTTCAAGGCGGCTTAGATAATCCTGAAGCTTTAACACGCAGTAGGGTGAGTGTGCAAAGAGCAAGGGCTCTTGGGGTAAAGATGCAACAGTTGGGGGATACGTTATTGTGTTTTTGGGATGTCCCTTGTGCTCATAAAGCTACTAAACTTGCTCTTGATGTATATAGCGACCAAGTAGATTTTATTATCTCCAATAATGATGGTATGGCACTAGGGGCCGTACAGGCTTTGCAAGAAATTGGCTTTAACACTAAGGAAGGGCAAGTTATTCCTGTGGTGGGCATTGATGCTACACAAGAGGCAAAACAAGCCATAGC